>JBQTJZ010000104.1:0-5070 GCA_052386615.1 Methylophilaceae bacterium | reverse complement strand
TTCAAAGTAATTTAATACATTTGAGTCCGCTTGTTGTATAAAAATTTAATTGTTTTTTTGTGTTGAGTGCTTATAATCGAGCCTAGTTGTCAGGTGCCTAGGTTAATTGAGATGTATATTTTTAATGAACCAAGGTGAAACTGGGAAATAGGTGCGTTTAATTTTACTTAATTAGACTATGCCTATGCTGCCCCCGCAACGGTAAGCAAGCGTGGGTTCATCCACACGCCACTGAACATCATGTTTGGGAAGGCGATGAACCAAATCTTGTAAGCCCGGAGACCGGCCTCGCAACCTCTGCCTTATGTAAGGCACGCTAGGAAATACCGCGGGGTGACGGTACGCAAAAGCTGTGCTTGGTTTGTTGTGAATTAAGCCCACATTTTTGTTTATTTTCTCCTGAACGATTCCCCAGCGCTTATTAACCAAGTCTTTGCTAACAAAGACTGCTAAGAATCTGCGTGCGGGGTCGCATGCAATAAGGGAAAATAGTATGAAAAAAACGCTTATTTCGAGCCTGATTGGCTTATCTTTTACATCACCACTCTATTCGGCTGAGAATATTCAATTGGATGACGTTGTCGTTACCGCTACACGCGTGCCACAGCCTCGCGAAAGCGTCATTGCAGATGTGTCTGTTATCAATGCCGATGAAATTATGCGAGGTGGTCAAACTACTTTGGTCGAGCTACTTCAGCTACAACCAGGCATAGAAATTACCAGCAACGGTGGCGCTGGAAAAACAGCCGGTATTTTTATGCGTGGTACCAGTAGCGGTCAGGTCATTGTGCTAATTGATGGCATGCGCATAAACTCCGCAACCACTGGAGCAACCACTTTCGAGAATCTTCCCCTTGGCCAAATCGAGCGTATTGAAATTCTGCGTGGTCCGGCAACCAGCCTATATGGGCAAGATGCTATTGGTGGTGTCATTCAAATTTTTACTAAAACAGGCGAAGGCAAAACTCGCGTTTACGCCAGCGCAGGCTATGGCACTTACCGTAACAAAACGGGTGAGACCGGTGTACGCGGCAAAATTAACGATACCAGCTTTGCGTTCAATCTTTCTGGTCAAGATATTGATGGATTCTCTGCCTTAGATAGTAATAATCCTAACTTTAACGATGACGACAGCTATCGTAATTTATCTGTTAGCGGCAACCTCTCACAAAAGTTGGCTGAAGGTCATGAAATGGGCGTGCAGTTTTTCAATAGTGACGGATACACGCAATTTGACAACCGTTTTAATGCTACAGCCTTTTCATCCAAAGCTAAGCTAAACCAACAAACAGCGGCATTATTTAGCAATAATCAGTTTGCTTCATTTTGGCTCTCAAAATTGCGCGTTGGGTTAAGTAAAGACAAGCTCAAAAGTTTTGATGAATTTAGCGCGCCCAGCTTTGACCGTTTTGATACTGAACAAACGCAAATTAACTGGCAAAACGATGTTAATTTGCCTGTGGGCACATTAACACTTATGTACGATAAGCTTGAAGAAGATATTAAGTCGAATACCCTTTATAACAAAACCAATCGCAGCAATGAAGGCTATGTAGCAAGCTACCTTGCCAATGTTGGCGCACATTCTGTTAGCTTAAGCTATCGTGATGATCACAACTCTCAATTTGGCAATAATCATACGGGCGGCATTGGTTATGGTTACAACTTCAGCCCAAACTGGCGCGCGACTGCCAGTTATGGTTCTGCATTTAAAGCGCCTACTTTTAACGATTTATATTTTCCCGACTTTTTCGGCTTTCCCACAAGCAATCCGAACTTAAAGCCAGAGAAATCTGACAACGTAGAAGCGAGCGTGCGCTACCAAGATGCTGCAACCAACGCTTCGCTCACGGTGTACGAAAATAAAGTGCGTAATTTAATTGCGCTGGATACTAACTTTGTGCCATTTAACGCCAATAAGGCGACATTAACAGGACTGACCCTTGCCGTGAATCATCAATTAGGCAATTGGAATTTTGGCGGTAGCGCAGATATTCAATCGCCACGAGATGACGAAACTAATAATTTGTTGGTACGCCGAGCAAACCGTCATGCAAAATTAAACCTAGCCTATCACCGGAATGACTGGCAATTTGGTGCAGAAATGACTTCATCATCAGCAAGATATAACGACACTGCAAATACAAGGAGAATGAGCGGATATAGCTTATTTAACTTTACTGCCGCATATAAGCTTAATAGCGATTGGAGCGTGCAAGCACGATTAAACAATGCATTCGATAAAGATTATGTGCTTGCTTACGATGGTGCGATTCCTTATAACACCGCTGGTGCAAACTTGTTTGTAAATATACGCTATCAACCTGAGTAATCAGATTGATACAAAAATGTTATGATTCACCCTAAACTTAAAGCGAATGCTAGCAGCATTTTAAATGGAGGAAGCGATGAAGCTATCAACGATGAACTTAGCAACAAAATTACCCAGTAACCAGCAGCTCATTATCGCGGCTGTCATTACGTTCTTTATGCTGCTCACCCGCGGCAGTCATGTGCTTACAAGCTTTGCATTACCTGATGCGAGTTTAGTGCTATTTCTGCTTGGTGGTTTATACCTTGGTTCTAGTTGGAAATCACGCCCAGCTTGGTTTTCTGCTTTTTTTGTATTGGCCACCTCTATTGATTTTGGCGCGGCAGCATTAGACCCAGCACAAGGTTTTTGCCTGACAGATGGCTACTGGGGGTTAATTCCTGCTTATGGCGCCATGTGGTTAGGTGGCATGTGGCTAGCTAAACAAAAAGATCCTTTTGCCCCTTTGGCCTATGCTTTAGTTGCCATGTCTACTACATTGGCGGCGTTCATTATTTCCACTCAAACTTATTATCTATTCTCTGGCCGTTTTCCCGCGCAAGGGTTACAGGAATCGCTCAAACACGGTTGGGAGTACTTGCCCAGTTGGGTAGGTTTTGCCGCAATGTATTTTGCGATTGTCTGGTTAAGCGTGGTGTTACTACGCAGCTTCCAATCGCTACAAAGCTCCAAAGGGTAATGCTAGGTAATTATTTCAAAGCCGCTTAGCCTTTAAGCGGCTTTTTTATTGAAAATAGAGATGAACAACCCTCACGCTTACAGCCATGAAGAACAAGCCGCAATTTATAAGGTGATTGCTGAGCGACGTGATATGCGGCATTTTTTGCCTACTCCGGTTGCCGAAGAGGTATTAGTCAAAATTTTAACTGCTGCGCATCACGCACCTAGCGTAGGGCTGATGCAACCGTGGCGTTTTATTCGCATCAGTGATGCAAACTTGCGCAAACAAATTCACCGACTGGTAGATGAAGAGCGCATCCATACTGCCCAAGCCATTGGCGAGCTTGAGAACACAAGCCGCATGGCAAAATTTTTAAGATTAAAGGTTGAAGGCATTTTGGAATGTGGTGAGCTACTTATTGCCAGCCTTTGCGATCATCGGGAGCAACATATATTTGGTCGCCGCACCCTGCCCGAGATGGACATAGCCTCGGTAAGCTGCGCTATCCAAAATATGTGGCTTGCTGCGCGCGCTGAGGGGCTAGGCATGGGTTGGGTCAGTATTTTTGACCCGATTAAACTTGCCAAATTACTTAACATGCCAAACGATGCTAAACCCATTGCGGTGTTGTGTTTAGGGCATGTTGACCAATTTTACAAAGCCCCGATGCTGATGGAAACAGGCTGGGCGACAGCTAAACCTTTGCGCGAGATGCTGATGGAAAATAGCTGGAGAATTGATTAGTGTGAGTATTCATCTGATTTTGGGCGGTGCGCGTTCTGGTAAAAGTGCTTATGCAGAAAAACTAGCGTTTGAAAGCGCTATGGCGGTAGTTTATATCGCTACTGCGCAAGTGATTGACGATGAATTCAAACAACGTGTTGATTTGCACAAAGCAGGGCGTCCTCGGCAATGGAGAACGATTGAAGCGCCGCACCACTTAGCAGATGCGTTATTACAAGCTTCAACAGCTAACAACTGCATCGTCATTGACTGCTTAACGCTTTGGCTGGCGCAATGTATTTGCCCAGAATGCACCCCTTCTGAGGGCATTGACTGGTTAGAAGAGCAACGTAAGCTGCTAGAAGCGCTTTACCAAATAAAAAACAAAGTCATTTTAGTCAGCAACGAAGTTGGTATGGGCATTGTGCCGCTGGGCGCTATTAACCGCCAATTTCAAGATGAGCAGGGGCGCCTGAATCAGGCCGTAGCCAAATTGGCTGATGAGGTATACTTTATTGCCGCAGGCTTACCATTAAAGTTAAAAGGGTAACCATGAACAGCAACGCGATGCAAACGCTCACTTTTACCTTAACAGGCGAATTTATTGAATTATGCAATTTACTTAAACTAACTGGCATAGCACAAAGTGGCGGCCAAGGCAAAATCATGGTAGCAGATGGTTTAGTGCGCGTAGATGGTACAACTGAATTACGAAAAACTGCCAAAATTCGCGTGGGACAAATTGTGGAGTGCTTTAATACAAAAATAGTGGTCAGCTCACTCAAAAGCTTCAACGCACTAAGCGGTGATTAATGTAATTGATTTTTGGCACAGTTGTAGCGGTTAAAGATCCACCAAACTCCAGCTGCGTAACACTGCCATAATCAATCGACAATCGGAACAACCCTTTAAGCGGCAGATTGAGCACATGTGCAATCAGCGCGCGGATCATACCACCGTGCGTTACCACAGCGATGTTACCGTGTGGATGTTTGTGTAGCATCTTGTCTAAAAAATCTAAACCGCGCTGCTGTAACTGGCTAAAGGTTTCGCCATTGGGCGGAGATAGTTCGGCGTAATTTTGTCCCCAAACATCCAATAACTCGCGTGGAATATCATTCCAGGCCCGCATTTCCCATTCACCAAAATGGAGTTCTTTTAATCGATGATCTTGGCTAACATTGCCCATGTTTAAGCCCAAAGCAAGCTTGGCGCAGCGTTGCAATGGGCTGGTATACACCGCATCAAACTGTGTATGCATCAGTGTTTTTTTGACTGCAGCTAATTCTTGCTTAAAGCTTGCCGCTACATCAACATCCGTTTGTCCATAACAAATATGCGGGGCAACTTGTAA
>JBQTJZ010000103.1:0-4966 GCA_052386615.1 Methylophilaceae bacterium | reverse complement strand
AGCGGGAAAATATAGCGAAGAGGATAAATATACTGGCTGGTGGGATAACTTGGTGGGCCCCAATAAACCGCTGGACACCAATAAATTTTATGTCATTGGCGTGAATAATTTGGGCGGCTGTCATGGTAGCTCTGGCTCTGCCAGCATGAATCCTGCAACTGGTAAGCCTTTTGGCGCAAGCTTCCCTGTCATCACGGTGGAAGATTGGGTAAACTCGCAGGCACGCCTAGCCGATTATTTGGGTATCGCAAAATTAGCCGCAGTCATTGGTGGTAGCTTGGGTGGCATGCAAGCCCTGCAGTGGACAATCTCATTTCCGGAACGCATCAAACATGCGCTCGTCATTGCTTCTGCTCCTAACCTCACTGCGCAGAATATGGCGTTTAACGAAGTGGCACGGCAGGCGATTATTACCGATCCTGAGTTTCACAACGGCAACTATTACGAACATGGTGTAGTGCCGCGGCGTGGATTGCGTATTGCACGTATGCTAGGGCATATCACTTACTTATCTGACGATGCGATGGGCGAAAAATTTGGACGTAGATTAAAAGACACGATCAAATACAGTTTTGATGTGGAGTTTGAAATGGAATCGTACCTGCGCTACCAAGGGGATAAATTCGCTGGCGAGTTCGATGCCAACACTTATTTACGCATGACGCGTGCGCTTGATTATTACGACCCGGCACTCAGCTTTGATGGCAATTTAAGCAAAGCGCTGGCCAATGTGAAAGCACAGTTTCTGGTGGTTTCGTTCACCAGTGATTGGCGATTTTCACCAGCGCGTTCACGCGAGATTGTAAAAGCCTTGCTGGATAACGAACTCACGGTAAGCTATGCAGAAGTGACTGCTGCGCATGGGCATGATGCATTTTTAATGCCAGATGCCCATTATCACAACATTCTGCGTGGCTACTTAAGCAAGATTGAGATTTAATCATGGCAAATAATGTAGAGTTGACAAACAATGTCATTAAATATCGTCAGGATTTTGCCATTATTGCGGGGTGGGTAAGCTTTGGCACTAAAGTGCTCGATTTGGGTTGCGGTGATGGTACTTTGCTTACTTATTTGCGCGATGGCTTAGCCGTTAAAGGCTATGGTGTAGAAAAAGATGATGCTAACTGGCTGGCATGCCAACAAAACGGCATTAACGTCATTCAAATGGATTTAGAAGATGGTTTATCTGGCTTTGAAGACCAATCATTTGATACGGTCATCTTGTCACAAACCTTGCAAGCCATGCATCATACCGAAGAAATTGTGCAGGAAATGTTGCGTGTAGGACGTGAGGTGATTGTCACTTTCCCCAATTTTGGCTACTGGCGCAACCGATTACAGACCATTAGAGGTCGTATGCCTGTATCTAAAAGTTTACCTTATGCCTGGTACAACACACCCAATGTGCACCTTTGCACGATTGAGGATTTTGACCAGTTCTGTAAAAAACATCAAGTGACCGTTTTGGAGCGTAGTGTGATTACTGATGGCAATAGCATCAACATCATGCCAAATCTAATGGGTAATTTAGCCATGTATCGCTTGAAAGCACGACATTGACTGCGCATAATACTTCGCAACAACTTGCTGAAGCGTCGATTTGGCAATCGCTGCTCACCAAAAAAATGCTCATTTGCATTTTTACTGGCTTTAGCTCTGGATTGCCGCTTTATATACTGATCAGCCTGCTCCCTGCTTGGTTGCGCTCTGAGGGCGTTGACTTAAAATCCATCGGTCTGTTTGCCTTGATTAACCTGCCTTTCACGTGGAAGTTTTTGTGGGCACCGTTTTTCGACCGTTATATTCCACCATTGGGCCGAAGACGCGGCTGGCTGATTATTTCACAGGTTTTGCTACTGGTTTCTATTCCGATTTTTGGTGCATTTAGCCCAAAGCTGGATATTTGGACGATTGCCTACCTTGCCACTGTGGTAGCCTTTTTCAGTGCATCGCAAGACATTGTACTAGATGCATATCGCCGCGAATTACTAATAGATAACGAGCTTGGGTTGGGCAATGCGGTACATGTCAATGCCTATAAAATTGCAGGCTTGATTCCAGGTTCGCTGTCCCTTATTTTAGCGGACCACATGGCGTGGAGCAGTGTATTCATTATCACTGCACTTTTTATGTTGCCAGGTATTGTCATGACACTGCTCGTCGCCGAGCCCATGCTAAAAGATGGCCGACCAAAAACGCTGAAAGCTGCCGTAGTAGAACCTTTTAATGAATTTATTCACCGTAATGGCTTAACCAGCGCACTGACTATTTTAGCGTTTATTTTTCTGTACAAGCTAGGGGATAGCATGGCAACTGCGCTAGCAACGCCTTTTTATTTGGATATGGGATTTAGCAAAACAGAGATAGGGGTGATTGCCAAAAATGCAGGCTTATGGCCAAGCGTGATTGGTGGCTTGCTAGGAGGTATCTGGATGTTAAAACTGGGAATTAACCGGGCATTGTGGCTATTTGGCGCCGTACAAATGGTTGCGATTCTGGGTTTCGCTTGGTTGGCCAGTGTGGGATATAACCTATTTCTGCTTGGTGCTGTTATTGGTGTAGAAGCCCTTGGGGTAGGGCTGGGTACTGCGGCATTTGTCGCTTATATCGCACAAACCACGCACCCCCTTTACACTGCTACGCAGTTCGCATTGTTTACCAGCTTGGCGGCTGTACCACGCACTTTTGCTAACGCTGCCACAGGCTATATCGTAGAAGGCATGGGTTGGCGAAATTTCTTTATCTTCTGTTTTATAATCGCCATCCCTGGCATGCTTTTACTCTTGAAAATAGCGCCTTGGAATGCCCCAAAAAGCAGCCCCGCAGAAAAAACTTTGTAAGGTTGGTAACAAATCGCCGACTAATCTTCACCCACTCAAGGAGAAAAGTCATGGCTTTATCTAAATTATTCCCCAAGCTCATTTCTGCGTTAGTATTGGTAGCCCCTATCACTGCAATCGCCGCAGAGTGTTCCGCTAAAAGTGGCGCGCAAACCATACCGCTACTTGAGCTTTATACGTCTGAAGGTTGCAGTAGCTGCCCACCTGCAGATAAGTGGTTAAGTGGGATTAAGCATGGCACCGATCAAGTGACTCCGTTGGCTTTTCATGTGGATTATTGGGATTACATTGGCTGGAAAGACCGCTTCTCCAAAGCTGAATACAGCGATAGACAACGTAAAACCGCAGCATTTGCTGGTGCGGGTTATGTTTACACGCCGCAATTTGTATTTAGTGGACGCGATTTTAGAGGTTGGGATAATTCCAGATTAAGTGGCGCGATTGAAACGCAACAAAAATTTGCCTCGCGTGCCAACTTGAAACTAGATGCTGTAACTGAAGAAAATGGAAGCATTACCCTTAAAGCCAACGCGGTGGCCGTGAACCCAAATGATGCGAAGAAAGCTGATGTGTTTATAGCACTGTATGAAAACAAACTGGTTTCGCAAGTAAAATCAGGTGAAAACAGCGGCCGTGAGCTAAAACATGATTACGTAGTGCGTGAGTTATTTGGCGCATATCAAATTAATAGCCAAAATGGGTTTAACAAAAACTTTACTCTGAATGCAGATTGGAAGAAACGGGATGCAGGCGCTGTGATATTTGTGCAGGATTCCAGCAATGGCGAGATTTTGCAAAGCCTTGCGCTAAAGTTTTGTAGCTAACATTAAACCCATTTTACAATAATTCGGTAATCAACCCGGCTTCTAACCACCCTGCCAAATACTGGGCCGCTTGCATAGTGGCATCTTCGTCCATACGTTGAAATAGCGCTTCACAAATTTCGGCAAAGCTGCCGCCAGTAATGCCTGTATGCAGGGCAAGCGCTTCCATTTCCTCCATAGAGCGATATTGTGCATTCAGGTGATGTCGCCAGATAAGCCAGCTTGTATGGCTGCTCGATTGTGCTGGTTTAGGCGGCGTTTGCTCCACATCCAATGCCTGCCATACCAATATCGTATTCCAGCGAAGGGCAACCACTTGGATAGCGGGCTGAAATTTGAAGCGTAACTCGCCCCAGTTTTCCGGCGGAATTTGAGCTAAATCTTGCACTTTTAACTCAGGCACATCTTCCGCATCAAACGCTAAAGACAGCGACCACTCAAAAAGCGCCATTTCTGCCGCGATTGGGTGCTCGGTCAAGGTATTCAGCAAATGTTCGCGCATTTGGTGACCATACCAGCGCATATTGCGGTAAGTGGACGGATACTCGCCCAAATAACTGCGAGCGGTTTTCTCGAACAAATCATCGCCTAGCAAGGCATGCAGCTTAGGATAGGCCGCTGCTAGCGCTTCAATAATTCGAAAACGATATGCATCATGATAAATCTTTAAGCGTATTTTTGCCCCAACTTTGTCATCATCTACAATAGCTAAAAAAGCGGTATTCCTTTCATCATCCATCAAATACGCTTGAAAACCTGATTGTAAGCTGGCAAGCTGGCTCATGCGGAAAGCCTCTGTGATAAATAGGGCACTGCCGATTTACTGGCGATATCACGCGCTATTTGTAATTCTTCTACCAATACTGCTAACTCAGGAATGTGGTCGTCACGCTCTATCATAGTAGAAACTTCACCAAAACGCTGTATCGCATGACCATACAAGTTCCAAACGGGATCGATGACAGGTGCGTCATGGGTATCGATGATGTAATCGCCATGATTGTGGTGACCTGCCAAATGAATTTGTTGCACTCGCTTAGCGGGCACCCCATCAATAAAAGCTTTAGCGTCAAACTGGTGGTTGTAGCTACTCACATAAATATTGTTCACATCTAGCAGCAGCAGGCAATCTGCCTTTTCAGCAATCAGCGAAATAAATTCCCATTCGGTCATGCAAGAATCGACATAGCTCGCATAGCTGGAAACATTTTCCAGCAAAATACGTCGGCCTAAATAATCTTGCACAATCTCAACGCGCTCAGCCACATGCTTAGCGGTTTCTTCGGTATAGGGCAAGGG
>JBQTJZ010000102.1:0-7203 GCA_052386615.1 Methylophilaceae bacterium | reverse complement strand
GACCGGGAAGTATCATTTTTTTTGCGTCACCTGTGTCTTTTAGTCGCCTTGCTATCATCTCTGGCGTCATGAGTGCTGCTACTGATACACCGATTTGCTCAATCCGATATTTGAATACTGGTGCTTTGCTATTGGCTTGCACTTCTTGCAATACTTTTTTTAAGCTTTTTTCAGCGAGCTTACCTGTGACAAAAAGTAATTTCTCAGTGCTCACTCTTCAATCTACCATCAATCGCAAGCTTAAGGGCATGCATATTTGCTACTATCGTCGTTGCTTCAAACTGCGCTAACTTTGCCACATTATCTAGGTCAATTTGACGTGGATAGACTTTTACCATGTTTTCGCGCGGGGCTTCAGACTCGATGAATGATGAATCTAGCTCTGGCAAAGTATCGCAGGCAAAAATAATACTAGGTACGCGCGTTTTTCCAGCTTGCGCGTATAAATTAGTCACAAGACTATCAGAAAAACCATAGGCCATTTTTGCTACTGTATTAGAGGTTGCAGGTGCGATCACTAGTGTATGATATTTTCCTTCATAAAAAAGCTCTACGGGCACGCTACTGGCAGTTTTATCTTGATAAATTTTATGCCCTGTGGCTTCTAATTGCGCTTGAAAGCCATATTGACTGATAATTTCCGCCGCCGCTTTACTTAAAAAAACATCAGCATGTTGAATGGATTGTAACATTTGCAGCGATTCGCGTAGAAAATGCCCGGAACCTGTAATTGCCCATGCTAGACATTTATTTTTGAAGTTACTCAAAATTTTGAGGATGTTCAATCACAATGGTTTCATCACGTTCTGGCCCAGTTGAAATAATGGCGATAGGCACACCACATAAGGCTTCTAGACGCTTAAGGTAGTTTTGTGCATTTTTCGGCAGGCCATCCCAGTCTTTTACACCAAACGTAGTTTCACTCCAGCCTGCAACCGTTTCGTAGATTGGTTTGCAACGTGAGACATCATCTGCTCCCACTGGTAACATTTCTACAACTTCGCCATCTAGTTCATAACCGATGCAGATGTTCAGCGAATCAATACCATCCAGCACATCAAGCTTAGTGATGCATAAGCCTGTAAGGCCGTTAATGCGTGCTGAGCGGCGTAGTGCAGCGGCATCGAACCAACCGCAACGACGTTTACGCTTGGTCACTGTGCCGATTTCCTGTCCTTTGGTAGACATCTGATATCCAGCGCAACCCACAGTTTCAATATCTAACTCGCTCGGGAAAGGTCCACCACCCACGCGCGTAGTGTAGGCTTTGGTAATGCCAAGCACGTAATGCAACATATTCGCGCCCACACCAGTGCCGCCACTCGCTTGACCAGCAATACAGTTGCTAGAAGTCACATAAGGATAAGTGCCATGGTCAATATCCAGCAAAGTGCCTTGCGCCCCTTCAAACAATAGATTTTCGCCACGTGCGTTGGCTGCATATAACTCGGCTGAAATGTCAGCAATCATCGGTTTCAAGGCGATTGCATGTTGCATGCTGGCATCATATTGCTGATGAAAATCAACTGCTTGTGCTCCCAAATACTGCGTTAGCACAAAATTGTGGTAATCCATCACTTCACGTAATTTTTCCGCAAAACGATTAGGGTAAAACAAATCATATACACGCAAAGCGCGCCGCGCTACTTTATCTTCGTAAGTAGGGCCAATGCCTTTGCCGGTAGTACCGATTTTTTTATCGGCACTACGTTGTGCCTCGCGTGCCACATCTATTGCCACATGATGACTTAAAATAAGCGGGCAACCAGTGCTTACTTTGAGTCGATTTTTAACTTGCAAGCCATCAGCCTCAAGTAGGGCAATTTCACCTAGCAAATGCCCCGCATCCAGCACCACACCATTGCCTATATAGCAATTGACGCCATCACGTACAATGCCAGAAGGCACTAAATTCAACTTGTAAACACGCTGTGCATCCCCCTGACCAACAACGAGGGTATGCCCTGCATTGTGACCACCTTGAAAACGTACTACACCTTGCGCGTGATCAGTTAACCAATCAACGATCTTGCCTTTGCCTTCATCGCCCCATTGTGTACCAATCACCACTACGTTTTTTGCGCTATTTTTTACCATCATCGACTACTTAAAAATTCTTAATAAAATTATTGTTTAACAAGGTTTAAGCTACAACGCCTCGACTTGCCATTGCCCATTACGTTGCACTAATTTTCTGTCACAATTAAGTTCGTCTACATACACTTGTGAGTTAGGCAGGCTTTGAATCACTATCTGCCCATCGCCACGCAAAGTCTCAATTTTGGCAAGTAAATGAGTATCCTCGCCAGCAGGTGCAAGAATAGTTTTGGGCAAGTTAACCGACTTAAGTGCCGTAATGACGCCGCGTAAATCCATACTGAACCCTGGGGCGGGGCGGGCCCGCCCAAATACAATACCTACTTCGTCATACCGACCGCCCAACGCCAGTGGTCCTGCATAGCCTTGCGCATAAGCGGCAAATACAATACCGCTATGATAGTGATATCCGCGTAGCTCACTTAAATCGAAGCCGAGACGTACTTCCAGATTGCCTAATTTGGTCGCCACACGATTTAAATCTTCCAATGCTTTTTGGATAGCTGGCAGTTTGGGTAAAGTCTCTTTTGCTGTTTGCAAAATAGTCGCATCACCATTCAAATCCGTCAGACGAATCAAAGCTTGTTGAATCGTTACATCCAAATCTCGCGCCAATTCTGCCACACTAGCCTTATCTTTGCTTAATAGTGCAGCATATAGCTCTGCCTCTAATGCAGGACCAACCTTGCCTGCTTCAATCAAGCTTTCAAAGATGCCCACATGACTAAAATCAATGTGCAGCTCACGCAACCCCATCAACTGCAAAGCGCTTACCATCAAACGCTGAATTTCAATATCGCTCTCGATCCCAGCATGCCCAAACAGCTCAGCGCCCAACTGCAAGGGCTCTCGTGTACGTGCAAGACCATCTGGCTTGGTACGCAGTACTGCCCCTGCGTAGCATAGCCGAGAAACCCCTTGGTAATTGAGCATGTGTGCATCAATACGTGCAGCTTGCGGCGTCATATCCGCACGTATCCCCATTAATCGGCCAGTGAGTTGATCCACCACTTTAAACGTGGCCAAATCCAAATCTCGTCCCGTGCCGGTAATTAGTGACTCTAGATACTCTAGGGTTGGGGGGATTACGAATTGATAACCGTGGAGCTTGAATAAATCTAATAGCTGTCGGCGCAATGACTCAATGTGTGCCGCTTCAGCCGGCATCACATCTTCAATAAACTCTGGAAGTAACCAATTTCGCATGGCGCTATTATACTTGCAAACGCTTAAAACAGCTTACAGCAATATTCTAAAGCACTAGCGGCCCAGAAATAGCAGAAGTAAGCCACCCATAATTGAAATAATTCCGATAAAGCGTAGCTGACCATCTTTAAGCGTTATCATGCGCTTAAAGGTTTCACGCCAGGCTTGCGGTGCGATAAAAGGCAACAGACCTTCCAGTACCAGCATGAGCCCGAATGCGGTAAGTAAAGTAGAATTCATGGACACTATTTTTTGTTGCCGTCGGCGTCACGCATATATTTAAAGAAATCTGAACTTGGGTCTAACACCATCACGTCAGATTTGCTCTTAAAGCTGTTTTTATAGGCTTCGGTGCTACGATAAAATGCATAGAATTCTGGACTTTTGCCATAAGCTTGCGCATAAACCCGCGCCGCAGTTGCATCGCCCTCTCCCTTTATTTTTTGCGCATCTCGGAAAGCTTCCGCAATAATAACTTCGCGTTGCTTGTCCGCATCTGCACGAATTTTCTCGGAGGCGGCTGAACCTTCTGAACGCAGTTGGTTGGCAATGCGCTTACGTTCAGCAATCATGCGGTCAAATACCGATTTGCTGATCTCATCGGAATAATCGACACGTTTCAAACGCACATCTACCACCTGAATACCAATCTGACGCGCTTCACGGTCTGCTTTGGTTCGTAGTGTACCCATCACCGCTACACGCTCTCCCGCAATGACATCATGTACCGTGCGTTTACCAAATTCGATACGTAATCCTGCGTTAATCACTTTGGATAATCTGTCTTCGGCTGCTGCTTCGCCTCCCTCTTTGAACGAAACGTAGTATTTGGCCGGGTCGATAATCCGCCATTTCACAAAAGAATCCACCATCATGTATTTATTTTCACTGGTGTTAAATTTTGCTGGCGCCTCCCAATCCAAGGTCACAATTCGTTTATCAAAATACTTTAAATCGTCAATAAGCGGCGCCTTAAAATAAATACCAGGCTCTTTTTTCACCGAAATAATTTCACCCAACCTGAACACTAACGCGTATTCGCGCTGATCTACGGTAAATACCGACATAATAAGAAACAGCAGCAGCACAAACGCACCAACAAGCATTAATCCAATATTTTTCATCATTAACGACTTTCTCTTTCACGACTACGCTGCAGCTCTCGGTTTGCTTCGGAGTTCGCTTCCGTTTCATTTTTATTACTATTCACGCTAGCTGCAGATTGGGTTGTATTTGTCATGGAAGCTTGACCAGTGACTGCCATCAATTTGTCAAGTGGCAAGTACAGTAGGCTATTTCCTCCCTTTTGATCAACAATCACTTTACTTATACTCGATAAAATTTGTTCTTGCGCATCGATATAAAGACGTTGACGGGTTACTTCAGGGGCTTTTAAATATTGTGCTAAAATTTGCTCAAAACGGTCAGCGTTACCCTTCGCCTCATTTTCTACTTTCAATTTATAGCCAGCTGCTTCTGCAGTAAGCCGAGAAGCATTACCACGTGCCTTTGGAATCACGTCATTGGCATAAGCTTGACCCTCGTTAATTTGACGCTGATAGTCTTGATTGGCACGATTAACATCTTCAAAGGCTTCCTGCACTTGCTCAGGCGGCTGTGCGCTTTGTAACGACACACTGGTAATTTTCACGCCAGTCTGATAAAAATCTAGAATTGACTGCATACGCTCTGAAGTATCTTGCAGGCCTTTTTGTAGCAAATCATCTAACTTGTTTTTGCCTACTACTTCACGAATTGCTGTTTCGGCTGCAGACATTACTGCATTATCTACATCTCGATTGTTAAACAAATAATCTTTCGCATTTTTAAGGTTATATTGCACCGCAAACTGTAAATCAATGATATTTTCATCCTCCGTCAACATCAGCGCTTCTCTCTCTACCTTGGTTTTACCCCCGGCCCCTTCGCTATTGCTCCTGTAACCTACTTCTAAGCGACGCACTTGCTCCATATTCACGACTTCGACCGATTCAAATGGAAATGGCCAGTGCCAGCGCGGTCCAGGCTCGGTGGTATTTATGTATTTACCAAACCGTTGTTCAACCCCTAAAGAGCCTTGATCAACGATATAAAAACCTGTTGCCATCCAAATAGCCACTATCAGTGCAGCAATGGGGGTAACAGGTAGCTCCATGGGTTTATGGCTCGCCGGGGGGCTATTGTGGTTACCGCCCCCGCTCCCTTTACCAAACAGCCGATTAATTTTCTGACTTAAATCACGAAAAACTTCGTCTAAATCAGGCGGGCCTTCATTATTGCGTTGCGCCCATGCGGGAAGTTTCATCTTTATATATGCTCCAGTTTATGCATAAGCACTCTCTTCTGTACTTAGTTGTTTTAAATAGTATTGATGCTCTTGCAAGGCTAGCTTGATAAAATCTAGCCCAGCGCTTGTTTTAGCAGAAACGCGTATTCTGCAAATTTTACCATATTCATCACGGTCAAATCCGGCTTCACAGTCTAGCCGATCAATTTGGTTGAGTATCAAAATTTGCGCAACATCCGCCGCTCCAATTTCACCTAGCACATGATTCACCTGTGCAATCTGTGCCTCGCGATTAGTGCTTGCCATATTCACCACATGCAGTAACAAATCTGCTTGTGTCGCTTCTTCTAACGTTGCACTGAATGCCTCGATTAGCGTGGTAGGTAAATGCTTAATAAATCCAACCGTGTCAGAAAGTATGGCCGGATGAGCTGGATAACCCTCGACTTCGGGCAAATACATCTTGCGCGAAGTCGTGTCCAAAGTTGCAAACAGCTGATCTGCCGCATACACCCCCGACTGTGTGAGCCGATTAAACAGTGTCGATTTGCCTGCATTGGTGTAACCCACCAAAGACACTGTCATCAGATTTGAACGCTTCCGTGCTCTACGCTGCATACCACGCTGCTGCTTAAGTTTAATCAGTTTTTCACGTAATTGCTTCACACGAATACGCAACATGCGGCGATCTAACTCAATTTGCTTTTCGCCTGGGCCGCCACGTACGCCAATACCCCCTTTTTGCCGCTCTAAGTGTGTCCAACCACGTACCAACCTAGTAGATTGATGCTCAAGCTGTGCTAGCTCTACCTGCAATTTACCCTCATGACTTTGCGCGCGTTGGGCAAAAATATCTAAAATTAAACCCGTTCTATCCACGACACGTGCTTGCAAAAAGCGCTCTAGATTACGTTGCTGCGACGGACTTAAATCGTGATTGAATGCGGCAAGTTTGGTCGAGCTGTTCTGCTGATTCGCCTCCAACATAGCCTTCAGCTCTTCCGCTTTCCCCGAGCCTAGAAACAATTTCGCATCCGGACTACTGCGCTTAGTCTCGAGCGTGCCCACGATATTCAAACCAGCCGTATTCGCCAACTGCCTTAACTCATACAAATTCTCTTCGTAATCTGGCTCATCAAAATCGATACTGACCAAAACAACTGCATTGCTTCCGCTCGGCCTATCAAACATAACTAAATTAATCTCAATCTAGCCTAGTCTTCCTCATGCTCAGGCATGGCCATGGTCACTGCACGCGCTGGGACAATAGTAGAAATGGCATGCTTATACACCATTTGCGTTACGGTGTTTTTTAGCAGAATCACATACTGGTCAAACGAATCGACTTGGCCTTGTAACTTAATGCCATTCACTAAGTAAATAGACACCTGTACATGTTCTTTTCTGAGGGCGTTTAAAAATGGATCTTGCAGCATTTGTCCTTTGTTATTCATGTTTTGCTCCTTTTAATTGTAATAATGTTGGAGGTGGTTCTTTATAAAAACGATCTGCCGTTACGTTGAGACTATGATTGCGTCTTTTTGTTCTCTTTTCAAGAGCAAAGCGCAGTTTTTTACTTCAAATAAGCTTGAATTCTGTTTAAGGTTAACTGC
>JBQTJZ010000101.1:0-3776 GCA_052386615.1 Methylophilaceae bacterium | reverse complement strand
TACTTTTGTGGCCGAGCTAAAAGAGGGCACTGTGCGCGAATACACGCTTAATCCGCAGCAGGTTGGGCTACAGCTACACGCGTTAAGCAGTATTCAGGTCAGCGATGCTGCCGCTTCAAAAGCCATGATACTGGATGTGCTGCAAGGCAAACATGGCGCCGCAAGAGATATTGTGCTACTGAATGCTGGTGCGGCTATTTATGTGGCCGGTATTGAGCGCACCCTGCAACAGGGGATTCACAAAGCGGCCGAAGTCATTGATAATGGCGCGGCTAGGCAAAGACTAGAAGAACTCGTGGCGGCGACCGCCTCGAATGCGCATGCTTAAAAATACTTCAATAGGGGCGATTGCCCTCATTGCAGTTTTTGCTTTGTACGGCTGCGAATTTAAAAGCCAAACACAGGTGCTGGCCTCTGCGTTGGCGTTAAACGATGCTGGCACTCACATCAGCAGTGTTGATAATTCAAGTATAGAGCAAGCCTTTCAATATAAAAAAAGTGATGTGCAGGTGAGTGGCGGCGGCGTAGTGATTAAACTGTTGGCGGATGATACCAAAGGCGTGCAGCACCAAAAGTTTTTGGTCAAAATCAATCCGCAACAAACTTTGTTATTTGCACACAACATTGATTTAGCGCCTAGAATTCCATTACAAATAAACGATACCATTACCTTCAGTGGCGAATACGTGTATAACCCAAAAGGGGGCATTGTGCACTGGACGCATCTCGATCCGAGCGGTACTCACGCGGCAGGTTGGGTAAATCTGCATGGTAAAACATACCAGTAGCCCACAAACTTTTATCGATAATCTTTAAGTCTATGTCTGATATCCTTCACCAAATTATTGCCACAAAATTAACCGAAGTGGCTACAGCCAAAGCAAAAGTGTCACTGGCCGCCATGAAAAGTGCCGCATTGTCATCCTCCCCGCCACGTGATTTTGTAGGGGCTATTCAGGCAAAAATAGCGGCAGGCCAGTCAGCCGTGATCGCGGAAATTAAAAAAGCAAGCCCCTCTAAAGGCATTATTCGTGCGGATTTTAACCCGGCAGAAATTGCCAAAAGCTATGATGAAGGTGGCGCAGCGTGTTTGTCGGTACTCACGGATGTACAATATTTTCAAGGCTCGCCAGAATACTTAAATGAGGCACGTGCGGCATGCGATTTACCAGTGTTACGCAAAGATTTCATGATCGATGATTATCAAGTGTATGAAGCGCGCACCATGGGCGCGGATTGTATTTTACTGATAGCTGCGGCGATTGACTTGGCCAAGATGCACGAGTTGGAAAGCATCGCCCATCAGCTCGGCATGGCGGTGCTGGTAGAAGTGCATAATGGCGAAGAGCTTGATTTGGCCTTGCGGTTACAAACGCCCTTATTGGGTATTAATAACCGTAATTTACGCACCTTTGATGTCACCCTACAAACCACGCTGGATTTACTGCCGCGCATTGCAAAAGATAAGATTATTGTCACCGAAAGTGGCATTTTTACCGCAGATGATGTGGCGCTGATGCGTAAGAATAACGTGCATACTTTCTTGGTGGGGGAGGCCTTCATGCGTCAGCCTAACCCAGGGGCGGAATTAAAAAAGGTGTTCTTATAAGGACAAACTATGACCAATCAATTTTTAGCCATTCGCCCGCGCCGTATGCGCAAAGATACGTTTTCTCGGCGCTTGATACGCGAAAACGTAGTGACGACCAATGATTTAATTTACCCGGTATTTGTGCTGGAAGGCGAAAACCGTACGGAAAATGTGGCCAGTATGCCTGGCGTGCAACGCCAAAGTATTGATGTGCTGCTCAAAACTGCGGCAGAGTGTCTTAATTTAGGCATTCCAGCGTTGGCAATATTTCCAGTGGTACCGCAAGCGCTTAAAAGCTTAGATGCCAGCGAAGCATTTAATACTATGGGTTTAGTACCGCGTACCGTCAAGGCGCTTAAAAAAGCATTTCCAGAGTTGGGCGTGATTACCGATGTTGCGCTAGACCCTTACACCACGCATGGCCAAGATGGCTTGATTAATGCCGATGGCTACGTGTTAAATGACGAGACGGTAGAAGTACTGGTAAAACAAGCGCTTTGTCATGCCAAAGCAGGGGCCGATATTGTGGCGCCAAGTGACATGATGGATGGCCGTATTGGAGCGATTCGCGATGCGTTGGAAGAAGCAGGCCAAGTGCATACGCGCATATTGGCGTACTCTGCTAAATACGCTTCTGCGTTTTATGGACCTTTTAGAGACGCTGTAGGCTCATCGGCTAATTTAGGCGCGGGTAACAAAGCCAATTATCAAATGGATCCTGCCAATTCAGATGAGGCGATTAAAGAAGTTGCGCTAGATATTGAAGAAGGCGCCGATATGGTGATGGTGAAGCCTGGCATGCCATATTTGGATATTGTGCGTCGCGTAAAAGAAGAGTTTGGCGTACCAACTTATGCTTACCAAGTGAGTGGTGAATACGCCATGCTAAAAGCTGCTGCGCAAAATGGTTGGCTGGATGAAAAAGCCACTGTGCTGGAAGCCATGCAGGGATTTAAGCGGGCGGGTGCAGATGGCGTGTTGACGTATTATGCGATGGATGTGGCGAGATGGTTGAAAGGCTAGACTTTGAAATTATCTAGTCTTAATGACCAAGAAATTATCTCTCTTTATTCTGAATTGATTTCAGAGCTAAAGACAAGAAACATTATTCGTACCAAGAATTTACTTGGTGATTTGGGTGAGTATCTTGCCATTCATTATTATTCAAAAAATCCTGCCTTTCCGAACCTTCAAGCAGCACCTGCTGGTACACAGAATGTTGATGCGCTAAGCAGGAAAGGTGAAAGATACAGCATCAAATCAACTTCAGGAAATTTAACAAGCGTCTTCTATGGCCTAAATGATGTTAATTCAACTGAAATAGAAACTCAGAAGTTTGAGTACGTAATTATTGTGCTTTTTAGCGACGAATTTAAACTTCGGAAAGTATTGGAATTGTCATGGGAGTTATTTCTAAAGCATAAGAGATGGCATAAAACAATGCGTGGCTGGAATATTTCAATTACTAAAAACCTTGTGGAAGATGCAACGATAGTTTTTTCAGCATTGGATAAAGACTTATTTCGCATTTAGGCGAGTTACTTTACTTTTGCTTGCTCAAAAGAAAGTAACCAAATAAAAGAGCATCCCGCTGCCGCTTGTTTCCTTCGGTCTTAGCGCCGCATCTGCGTGTTGACTGCGGAACTCGGATTTCTAATCCTCAAACAGTCCTCGTCACCTTGCATCTGCCGCTCAAGCCGAAGGCGCGGCAAAGGGGAATTTAAGGTCAAAACCCTCTATTAGCTGTCATTGCGGGCTTGACCCGCAATCTAATGGCTTCTAACTTGAGTTTTTTAAGTGTTAAATTCAAAATAGATTTCTGCTTACGCAGGAATGACAAAGCCTAAGCATGGCTTTTTTGCGTTGCTAGGCAGGGTATAGGCCTAAGCGTTTAAAAGTGCTTGCAAATCCGCAATATCGGCGCGTTCGGCATTGCTGCCATCGCTGGTTCTTTTTGTGGCAACGCGCATATCATCCACATCAAACACACTGATTTTTTGCAGGCCAAGCTCGGTTTCAAGCGTAAATACTGGTACGGTTTTGCGTACTTTTTCTTTTTTATCTTTGCTGGGTTTGTCAGAAATACGATACGATTTTTCGCTGCTATCAAATGGAATTTGTTGGCTCAGCAAAAATATCTCGACATCTTTTGCGCTATCAGCAAATAGATGAATTTCGGTCTGTG
>JBQTJZ010000100.1:0-2912 GCA_052386615.1 Methylophilaceae bacterium | reverse complement strand
TTTCAATTCCAGCGCAGATTCCAGCGGTACATTGGTAATAACAGCAACGTTTGAGGTTGGCACTAACGTTGACCAAGCAACGTTCAATGTAAGTAATCGGGTAAACATTGCCGCACCACGGTTACCTGATGAAGTGCGCAGAAATGGACTGATCGTACAAAAAAGATCGAACGATATTTTGTTGGTGGTCATGCTGACATCCAAAGATAAAAAGCATGATCGATTATATTTAAGCAATTACGCTACGCTGAATATTTTAGATGAGATGAAGCGCATTAAAGGCGTAGGCGATGCGTTGATTTTCGGTGGGCAGGATTATGCGATGCGTATCTGGTTACGGCCAGACCGTATGGCGCAGTTGGGGGTGAGTACCAGTGATATTGCGGCAGCGATTAACACGCAAAATAATCAGTATGCGGCAGGAAAAATAGGGGCAGATCCGGTACCAATCGGGCAGCAGCTCGTGTATACCATCACTGCCAAGGGGCGATTGGTCGACCCCGCGCAATTTGGCAATATCATTATCCGGGCAGATGGACCACGTGGCGTGCTTTATCTAAAAGACGTGGCACGTATTGAGCTGGGTGCGCAAAGCTATAATGTGACTTCAGCACTGGATGGCCAGACCGGCGTTGCCATGCCTATTTTTCTACAAAATGGAGCAAATGCGCTGGAGGTAGCCGATAGCATCAAGCAAAAAGTGGATGAGCTAAAGGCAAACTTTCCTGGAGGTATGGAATACTCTATTCCCTATGACACCAGCGATTTTGTGAAAGCGACCATTGATGAAGTGATGTACACTTTTGGCGAAGCGCTGGTGCTGGTAGTGCTGGTGGTGTTTCTGTTTTTACAGAGCTGGCGGGCTACTCTAATTCCACTGATTGCAGTGCCGATATCACTGATTGGCACTTTTGCCGGGCTTTATTTATTTGGCTTCTCAATTAATTTACTCACCTTGTTTGCCATGATTTTAGCGATTGGTATCGTGGTGGATGATGCGATTGTGGTGCTAGAAAATACCGAGCGTCTGATGCGTGAAGAAGGTCTGGCCCCTTTCCCCGCTGCCGTTAAGTCCATTAGCCAAGTAGCCGCCGCCGTAGTCGCGATTGTATTGGTGCTATGCGCAGTATTTGTCCCGGTCGCTTTTTTAGGGGGGATTGCCGGCGAACTATACCGTCAATTTGCGGTAACGGTGGCGATTGCGGTCGTGATTTCCGGCATTGTGGCACTCACCCTTACCCCGGCGCTTTGTGCCATGATTTTGAAAAAAATACACGGTGAAAATGCTTTATTTAGAGCGTTCAACCTTGGTTTTAGCAACTTGACGCACTTTTATACCAATATGGTTAACCTAACATTACATCATCGTATCATCGGCGCACTCGCCTTTGGTGGCATGATTGCGTTGGTGATATTTTTATTCCTCAAAGTGCCGGGAAGCTTCGTGCCAGCCGAGGATCAGGGCTATGTTGTCACGGTGGTGGTGATGCCAGATGGCGCAACTTTGAATCGTACCAGTAAAACGACTGAGCGCATTCGCGCTGCGATTGCAGAAGATCCTGCAGTGGCACATGAATTTGCTGTAAATGGCTTTGAATTACTCACCGGCGCCAATAAAACCAATGCAGGCACAATGTTTGTGCGACTGAAAGATTGGAAAGAGCGTGAGACAACGGCAGAGGAGATTGTCGGTAAATTGTTTGGTATTGGCATGAGCCAACCCGATGGGTTAGGGTTTGCGGTTAATCCGCCCGCTATCCGTGGCTTGGGCGCTGCAGGGGGGTTTGAGGTATATATACAAAGTAAACTGGATACCGATCCAATTAAGCTGGCTGCGGTCATGAATAGTTTTATTGAGGCTGCGAGAGCAGAACCGGTATTAACACCGATGAATACGTTTTTTAGACCAACGGTGCCGCAATTATTGATTGAAGTGGATGAGGCCAAAGCTATTTCACAGAATGTGCGTATCGCAGATATTTACACCACTTTGCAAAGTACCATGGGTTCATTTTATGTCAATGATTTTAACCGTAATGGCCGTACTTACCGCGTACAGTTACAAGCGGAGTCAGATTTTAGAATGAAACCAGAAGACTTGGGCAAGGTGTATGTGCGAAGCCAACCCAATGCCGCAAATCCAAGCGGCAACATGATTCCACTTTCCGCATTAAGCAAGGTGAACAACATTATTGGCGCAGAACAGCTTGAACGCTATAACGGCCTATTATCCGCTAAATTGTTTGGTGAAGGCGCGCCCGGGGTAAGCTCAGGCGATGCGATTGCTGCGGTGGAAAAACTGGCTAAAGAAAACTTGCCTGATGGTTATCAGATCGCTTGGACGGGTCAGGCTTATCAGGAAAAACGCACGGGTTCCGCCGCAGTGTTTGCCTTTTCTTTCGCTATTATTATGGTGTTTTTAATTTTGGCGGCCCAATTTGAAACTTGGGCACTGCCTTTGGCCGTGATTATGGCGGTACCCTTTGCTTTGGCGGGTGCCTTATTAGCGGTTCTGTTCAGAGGAATGCCAAACGATATTTACTTTCAAATCGGTTTGATTACCTTAATTGGCCTAGCCGCGAAAAATGCGATTCTGATTGTAGAATTTGCCAGCCAGAAAATGGAAGAGGGCATGCCTGTTGCACAGGCGGCGTTGGAAGCGGCTAGATTACGCTTCAGACCCATTGTGATGACCTCTATGGCGTTCGTGCTGGGGATTGTGCCATTGGTGATTGCCACTGGCGCCGGTGCAGCAGCCCGTCAATCGATGGGTACTGGGGTCTTCGGAGGTATGATTTTGGCGACCTTTGTTGCCACGATATTTATCCCACTATTTTTCACTTGGTTGTCTGGAAATCATGTGCGCCATCATGGACATGTAGCAGAAGATACTGAGATGAATAAACTTAACG
>JBQTJZ010000099.1:0-2006 GCA_052386615.1 Methylophilaceae bacterium | reverse complement strand
CATTTGGTAGGTAATCGCTTCAAGTTGCGCATCGTAGCGCGCATCTTCATCTCGCATAAACGCATGCTGCGCATTAAATTCATGCCAGGTGAAATCGACATTGGCCGCTGACAATTTTTGATACACCGACAAGCGTCCTTCCGCAGGCACATGATTATCCTGTTTGCCCCATATCATCATCAACTCACCTTTGATATCGGCCAAGCGCTCCATGCTATGTTGATTAGGCTTATTAGGAATATTTTGATTATGCAGATCCGTGGCATAAAAACACGCGGTGGCTTTTACTTCCGGCTGCAAGGCGGCACGAAACGCCAAATGTCCACCAATACAAAAACCCATCGCCCCCACGTTGCCGTTATACCAATCTTGCGTGTTTAGATATTCAATCATGGCGCGGTTATCGGTGTCATATCCTTGCACGTCTTTGCTTGCTTTATCGGCATTGCCTTTTTCTCGTCCCGCATCATCGTAACCCAGCACCGTGCCGATTGGATTGAGCTCGTGAAACACCTCCGGCACCAGCACCACATAGCCATGACCAGCTATAAACCTGGCGGCACGCTCGATAGGGCCGGTTTGCTGAAAAATCTCAGAATAAAACAAAATGGCGGGAATTTTGCGTTTGCTATTTGCATGATTATGTTGTGGGCGATGTACGTAAGTACGCATGACGCCGGTAGGCGTGGGTAAATCTACAATGTGCGATTGTGTAAGAATGATGGTTCCAGACTAATTTTTCAAAAACTCGATTTTACAGGGCTTTAAGCTGACTTTCACCTTAATTTTTATGTTAAGTTAACATTATTGGCTTTATAGACAAACTTTTTTTCGATAAATATGCCATATGATTCCATTTAACCGAGAAAGTGCATTCATGCGTTTATTCTTAGTGTTATTAATGTTCGTTTTTGCGCAAAATACGTTAGGCGCAGAGCCAAGCAAAGAGCTGGTATACAAACTCAAGGCATCTGTCGCTAAAGTGCATGTTGCCACGCAATCCGGTGGTCACGGCGTAGGCACCGGTGTGGCTATCGCCAAAGATCTAGTCGCCACCAATTGTCATGTATTAGCCAATGCAAGAGGCGTGAAAATCACCAAATTCGGCGAAAGCTACGTGCCAGACGCGCTGCACGCAGACTGGAAACATGATCTCTGCATATTGCGCTTTAATTACTTAGACTTTACGCCGGTAGAATTGGGTGATTCTGAGCATTTAAAATACGAACAAGCCATATTTTCCATCGGCTTTCCCGGCGGCCCACCCAAGCCACAATCAACCCACGGCAAAATCAAGGCGCTGTATGCGCTGGATGACAGCCAGATCATTCGCACGGATGCCTCGTTCGTGATGGGCGCCAGCGGCAGCCCCGTGTTTGATGCAGACGGAAAGCTGATCGCCATCAGCACGTTTAAAAGCCCCGGCCGGGGCGCCTACTTTTACAACGTGCCGGTAAAATGGCTAAAAGCCTTATTAAATTCGCCCGAACTGCAATCGCTTAAAACGACTGAATTGCCTTTCTGGGATGCGCCAGAGCCGCAGCGACCTTTCTTTATGCGGGTCGTTTTGCCTTATCAAAATGAAAAATGGGCTGACCTGAAATTAGTCGCACAAGAATGGATCGCAAAAGAACCCACCAGCGCAGAAGCTTTATTTTATGCGGGTGTGGCGGAGGAAAAATTGGGCGATTTAAGCAAAGCGAATCAATATTTTCAGCAGGCTTTAGTAGCACAGGCGCAACATCCCGCCACTTTGATAGCGCTGGGATTAATGGCGAACCGCGCCGGCAATCAGGCGGAAGTGGAAAAAACGCATCTAGCCTTGAAAGCGATCGATAACGAGCTTGACGAAGAGTTTAAAGAAGCACTTAAACTCAATTAATAGTCAGCCGCGCGGCCGGTTGAATAACCTTGCGGCACATCATTTTGCCACTCGCCGCAATCATCGCAACGGTGATCGTGCATAGTAGGGCTCAAGGTTAGATTGCTGCTACCACAAAATTTAC
>JBQTJZ010000098.1:0-4842 GCA_052386615.1 Methylophilaceae bacterium | reverse complement strand
ATAGCAGCATCGCAAATGGCATGCCGCACATTGAGTTAAGCCGCACCGCAGATGCTATTTTAATAGCCCCTGCCAGCGCGGATTTTATTGCCAAGCTGGTACATGGCCGCGCAGATGATTTGCTTTCCACTTTATGTTTAGCAAGAGATTGTCCCTTATTGATTGCACCAGCAATGAATAAGCAAATGTGGGAGAACGCGGCAACGCAACGCAATATTGCCAAATGTAAGATGGATGGCATTCAAATTTTAGGGCCTGCGGCTGGTGAGCAAGCCTGTGGGGAATTTGGTTTAGGGCGTATGCTAGAAGCTGAAACATTGCTAACACAAGTTAACGCGCACTTTACCCCCAAATTACTTGCTGGTAAAAAAGTATTAATCACTGCAGGTGCAACTCTAGAGATGATAGATCCTGTACGCGCCATCACTAATTTAAGCTCTGGCAAAATGGGTTATGCCATTGCACAAGTTGCTGCTAACATGGGAGCAGAGGTGACACTGGTGAGCGGCGCAACGTGTTTGATTGCCCCACTAAATATCAAGAATATGAGTGCATTAAGCGCTGATGCCATGTATCAAGCTGTGATGAAGCAGATCAGTCACCAAGATATTTTTATTAGTGTGGCAGCTGTAGCAGATTACTCACCCGCGATGCCCAGCGCACAAAAAATCAAAAAAGATGAAGCCTCACTCGCTATACAGCTTAAGCGCAACAAAGATATCTTGGCCGAGGTTGCAAGTTTACCTAATGCGCCTTTCTGTGTTGGCTTTGCGGCGGAAACACAAGATTTATTGGCACTTGCAGAGCAAAAACGCCAAGCCAAAAAACTGCCTCTGCTAGTTGCTAATCTGGTAGCAGAAAGTATAGGGCAAGACGAAGCCACTATCACCTTACTGGACGACAAAGGCAGTCACATATTGACGAGAGCGGCTAAAAACGTTTTGGCAACTGCGCTACTAACGCATATCAGTCAGATGCTAAATTGATTTAGCACAAGTTAATTACTAAGATATTTGAAAGAAATTTTATGAGCTTAAATGTTGATGTAAAAATTCTGGACGCTCGCTTACACCATATGATGCCTAGCTATGCCACACCTGGTTCTGCTGGACTGGATTTGCGTGCATGCACCGAACATACACAAACCATTCAAGCGGGTGAAACCGTCATGATTCCCACCGGCATGGCTATTCATATTGATAACGCATATTATGCGGCGCTGATTCTTCCACGCTCTGGCTTGGGACATAAGCATGGTATTGTGCTGGGCAATTTGGTTGGATTAATCGATTCGGACTACCAAGGTCAGTTATTAGTCTCTTGCTGGAATCGTAGCAAAGAGGCTTTTCTACTGAACCCAATGGAACGTATTGCCCAGTTAGTGATTGTGCCCGTCGTGCAAGCTGATTTTCATGTGGTCGATGAATTCACCAGCTCTGAACGCGGTGATGGTGGTTTTGGTAGTACTGGAAAGCACTAAAAGCGGTTGTTTTCGCTTAATAAATACTAGATTTAGGTTGAACAAACTCATGTTTTTGTTCTATAATTGCGGTCTTTCTAAAAAGCAGAGTAATTGGGGATAACCATGGCACGTGTATGTATGGTCACTGGCAAGAAGCCAATGGTGGGCAACAATGTTTCTCACGCACAAAACAAAACAAAACGCCGTTTTTTACCAAATTTACAAAATCGTAAATTTTGGGTGGAAAGCGAAAACCGCTGGGTAAGCATGCGTATTACTAATGCTGCTTTACGCACTATCGACAAAAATGGTATTGATTCAGTGCTTGCAGAGATGCGTGCGTCTGGTCAAAAAATCTAAAGGCTGACAATCATGCGCGAAAAAATTAAATTAGAATCCAGTGCGGGCACAGGACATTTCTACACCACCAGTAAAAATAAACGTACCATGCCAGAAAAAATGGAAATCAAAAAATTTGATCCGGTGGCACGCAAGCACGTGATGTATAAAGAAACCAAACTCAAATGACCTTTGCGTTATTTTAAAAAAACCCGCTTTTGCGGGTTTTTTATTGCTCCTTCATCATGCTGCCCTATTCATTACTCACTAACAGTTTTGTAAACTCAATCCTGTTTTGTTTAAATGCCTTCCAGATTTCCATATAAAGCGAAGACTGTAATCCTGCAGCGCCTTTTTCTGGATCGGCCACCCACACAATGAGCGCAAGTTCAATGCCATGCTCAGTGAAGCCTTTTATATGCACATCTGGTTCCGGTGTTTTTAGCACGCGTGCTTGCGACAAAGCAGTGTTACGTATTAACGCAATCGCGAGTTCTAAATCACTGGTAAAAGTAATCGCCAATCTAATTGGTACGCGCGCACGATGTTCTGTTAACGAATGATTAATTACTGCTGTGGTAATAAGCGTTTCATTAGGAATAATCACATGTGTACCATCTAACTTACTCAACACTGAATAACGCGAACGCATATCGTGAATCACTCCATAGTGCTTATCCACCGAGATAATATCGCCAATATTCATGGATTTATCGAGCAAAATAATAAAACCACTTACGTAGTTGCTGGCAATTTTTTGTAGGCCAAACCCCAAACCCACCCCTAGCGCACCACCAAACACGGAAAGTAAAGTAATATCTAATCCGACCGCAGATAGAGCGATGAGTACCGCTATGAATACAAATACGATGCGAATAAGTTTCACCATGACTACGCGCATATTCAAACTCAATTGCTGCGCACGCATCAGTTTATTTTCAAGTAGTCGGCTCAACCAAAGCGCAACAAAAAGTGTAGCGATGATGGTTAATAAGCCTTGGGCTAATAACCACAAATTGACTTGATTATTACCAATGGTAAATTGAACTTCTTCTAAAGCTTGTGTGATTTTAGGTAAAAAATCACTTAAATGTAGCGCCAGTAAACCCCAGATGCTCCAAGTAATCAAACTCTCTAGCGTTTTAAGCCAGCCGCTGGGTGAAAAAATATAACGCATCCCATAAACCATCAGGCGGATGAGCGCCATTGCAAGTAATAGCTTAGTAACCAGCGTCAACATGCCGACATGCTGCCAGTGCACTAATATTAATTTGGCTGTCCATATCAGAACCAGCGCGGTTAGCGGGAACAAAACTCGGTTAATTCCACCAATAGCGAGTTTAATATCTTCATGTGCAAGATTTTCTTGAACTCGTCTCGAAACATAAGCACGTAGTCCATCATTAATCATCCATGCAATCGCCAAAGCCACGACAATCACCATAAGCTGCCATGCGGCGGCTGAGGTTGAAATATCAGCTAAAACCTCTTGCCAGATACTTTGAATCTCAGAATTCATATTTCCTTATAGCAAAAATAGTGTAGCAAGGCCCAAAAAGATGAAAAATCCACCGCTATCGGTCATGGCTGTAATCAGCACACTAGAGCCTACTGCGGGATCGCGCCCGAACTTCGTCATTACCAGCGGAATCATTACCCCCATCACTGCAGCCAATAATAAATTCAATGTCATGGCTGCTGTCATCACTATTCCAAGCTGATAATTACCATACAACGCGTAAGCAATTAAGCCTAACACGCCCCCCCACAATAAGCCGTTAAGTAGGGAAACACCTAGTTCCTTTTTGATGAGTGAGTGCATATTGTTGGCAGAAATTTGCCCCAGTGCTAACCCACGCACAATCATGGTAGTAGTCTGGTTACCTGAATTGCCGCCAATACCTGCCACAATTGGCATTAGCGCAGCAAGCGCTACGATTTTCTCAATAGACCCTTCAAACAGTCCAATCACTCTAGACGCCACAAGCGCCGTAACTAGATTAATCGCCAGCCAGGCCCAACGGTTTTGAACTGATTTCCACACGGTAGAGAAAAAGTCTTCTTCTTCGCGCAAGCCAGCCATCGATAGCATATCGGACTCTGCTTCTTCACGAATGTAATCCATGACCGCATCTACAGTAATACGTCCCACCAGCTTATTATTTTTATCTACCACCGGTGCAGTGACCAAGTCGTAGCGTTCAAATGCTTTAGCTGCTTCATCTGCAGTATCTTCAGGATGAAACAGTACGGCATCTCCGGCCATAATGCTGTCAACCTCTGCATCTAAATCATTTACTACCATTTGTGATAATGGCAAAATGCCTTTGATGATGTCATGCCGATCTACTACAAACAACTTGTCCGTGTGATCTGGCAATGAACCCAAACGGCGCAAGTAGCGCAGCGCTACTTCAAGTGATATGTCTTCCCTAATGGTCACAATATCAAAATCCATGAGAGCACCCACCGTATCCTCAGGATAAGAAAGTGCAGATTGCAAACGTTCGCGATTATGGGAATCAAGACTATCCATTAAGTCTTGCAATACATCTTTCGGCAAATCTGGCGCTAAATCTGCCAACTCGTCAGTATCCAACTGTTCAGCCGCCGCCAATAACTCATTACTGTCCATATCAGCAATCAGCGTTTGCCGCACGGCATCTGATACCTCGAGCAGAATTTCGCCGTCACTGTCCGCCTTAACCAAATCCCATAAGTAAAGTCTATCGTTTAATGGCAACGCCTCCAGAATATGTGCTACATCGGCTGGATGTAAGGTATCGAGTTTATTCTGTAACTCACTTTGATTTTGCTTGTGTAGCAACGACTCTACCAAATCATGTTTTGGCATATCCTGTCTATGGACGAGCCCCTCCACTAACTTGTGTTTCTCCAATAAGAGAATCACATGTTGTAGATTTTCACTTAAACTTTCTTTAGGGTCTTGGATATCCGCCATGAATTGTCTTGCTATACCTTGGTTGCCATTAAGCGCTATTATGATGGGTTTTTACGTTTTTCTGAAAAAAATTGAGCAG
>JBQTJZ010000097.1:0-3179 GCA_052386615.1 Methylophilaceae bacterium | reverse complement strand
AATCGCCGGACGCAGACGATGGGATTAAAGTAGGGGTCAGGCTTGTAAAAATCAATGCATTGGAGTTCATTTCACCTGATATAAAATTGCCAATAGTCGATGTGGAGGCCCTTACTAAAGAAGGTAGCCAATTAGAATCGGCCATCATAAAAACAGTGGATGGTACATTGACGGCCAAACTTACTGCTGAGCGTGACACGCAGCGGATAGCAGTTAGCGCAAACAAGTGGACTTTGCCAGTAGGCTTACCGTTGTTGATTGATAGCGCCATAATTGAAGCACAGCTGAAGGACAACCGTCTTGATGTTTCTAAGATGGATGTTGCGCTCTATAGTGGAAAATTAACGGGTGACGCGGTGCTGACTTGGGATAAAAGTTGGAAAATGAATGGTAAGTTGAAAGTGGAGAGTTTGGCGGTGAAAGAACCCAGCCGTTTGGCGAGCAAGTCTGTCTATTTAAGTGGCGATTTGTTTGGTAATGGTAATTTTTCTAGTACGGCAAAAGAGGCTGCTGGCCTAACAGATAACTTACGTGCGGATTTTAAGTTTAACGTGAATAAAGGTGTGTTGCATGGCTTGGATTTAGTCAAGTTGGCAAGTCTGATTGTTAAGCAAAGCCAAGGCGGAATGACCGAGTTTAACGAATTTTCAGGTGTATTACATGCGGCTGGGAAACAATATCATTTGCGTGATATTAAAATGAGTTCTGGGCTGCTGGCCGCCAAAGGGCAAGTGAAGGTGAGGCCGAATAAGCAGCTAAATGGTGCCATAGAGGCGGAAATTAAAAACAGTGCGAGCCTTGCCACAATTCCACTGGAAGTATCAGGCACGGTGAGTAATCCAGTGGTATTACCTTCAAAAGCAGCGCTGGCCGGCGCAATTGCAGGTACGGCAATCTTAGGGCCGGGAGTGGGTACCAGCTTGGGGGTAAAAGCAGGGGATGCAGTAGGTAAACTCAAAGGCTTATTCGGTGGCGAATAAGGCTTGGGTAGGCTTTAATTAAGCGCTTTTTCAATACGGTCTAATGCGTTACGTAAGTTGTCCATGGATGTGGCAAATGAAATGCGGAAATAGCCTTCAGCGCCAAATGCAGAGCCTGGCACCACGGCAACATCAAATGCTTCAAGCAAATATTCAGCGAATGCCATATCGGTTGCCGCTTTGATTTTTCCACTTTTATACAGCGCTGCAATAGCCTCTCGCGCATCAGGAAATGCATAGAATGCGCCGCCTGCCATCAAACAGTTTAACCCAGGCATCGTGTTGAAGCGACCTACTACATACTGATGACGCTCTTTAAATGCCGCTACCATAGGCTTGATACAATCTTGAGAGCCTTCTAACGCGGCTTGTGCGGCCACTTGCGAGATAGATGTTGGGTTGGAAGTAGATTGCGATTGCAAAATTTCCATCGCTTTGATGATATAAGCGGGGCCTGCGGCATAGCCAATACGCCAGCCAGTCATGGAATAGGCTTTAGACACGCCGTTCAGCACAATACAGCGGTCTTTCAGTGCAGGCGCAGCGTTCAGTATGTTGTAGAACTTATTACCGGTCAAATTCACATGTTCGTACATATCATCTGTGGCCACTAGTACATGTGGGTGCTTGAGCAACACTTCCCCCAGGGCTTTGAGTTCATCCAAGCTATACACTGTGCCAGTAGGGTTTGACGGCGAGTTAATCATGAACAATTTGGTGTTTGGCGTAATAGCCGCAGCTAACTGCGTTGCAGTGAGTTTAAAGCCATGTTCAATACCACATTCAATAATCACAGGGGTTGCTTCTGCTACCAATGCGATATCGGCGTAAGACACCCAGTAAGGGGCTGGCACAATCACTTCATCACCTTTATCTAATACGGCTAAACATAGATTGAATATAGTTTGTTTACCCCCTACGCCAACAATGACTTCATTGAGTGCGTAGTCAAAGCCATTTTCATTTTTGAATTTATTGACAATGGCTTTTTTAAGACTAGGAATGCCGGAAACGGGGGTGTACTTGGTGAAGCCGGCATCAATAGCGGCAATGGCCGCCTCTTTGATATGTTGTGGCGTATCAAAATCTGGTTCACCTGCGGCTAAGCCAATAATAGGGCGGCCTTCTGCCTTGTATTTGCCTGCTTTAGCAGTGATTGCGAGCGTAGGAGATTCTTTAACACTGAGCACGCGTTGTGACAACGTGTGCTTTAAAGACGGGTTAGCCAAAACACTTTCCTTAAAATTTACAGACTTTGATACTTACATATAACGATTAACAGCACTATTTTACGCGTAAAAGTGCTGCGTAGGAATAAGGGAGCTTCAAAGATTAAAAAAACCTCGAAAGAGGCTTTTTTAGTTGAGAGTTCGGGTTCACTAGCATTCTTTGCCACACCCCAGTAATTCGCTATATTCCAAACCCAAGTTCTTATCAATATTATTAACTGTCACTTGAATGCGATGCATTTCCGCAGTATCACCACGCCCTTTTGCCAACGTGCCGAGTTTAACCAATGTGTCAAAGTTATTGGCATCGTGTAGCGCTGATGCTTTATACGCCATCTCAGCTAAATCAAGTTTGCCGCTATTTTCCAAGCCAAGCCCTAATGCATACCATGCCTCGGAGCTTTTAGGTTCAGCTTTCGTCCATTTTTCGGCAACTTCTGCCAATTTAGGCCAATCATAACGTGATTCTGGCACGGCAGCCTGCATATAAAACGGTTTTTTATCTTCATCCTCTTCCCACAGCGCTTTGCCTGAAATAGGAAAACTGTTTAATTCAGTCTGTTGCTCAAGCCTGTCTAGCCATTCGATAGGTAAAGCAAAATGAATGCTACCACCTTTGCCGGCGGTTTTGAATGTGTTGATACCTACCAAGTTTCCATCAAAATCAAATAAGCCACTGCCGCTTGCGCCCATCGAAAACTTTGCCGTACTACGGATGACCTTCCCCTGTGCAGAATCATATAACCCTTTAACGCTACCGGTAGAGGTTAGAGGAGAGGGTACGCCGTTAGAGTGCCCGAAAGCGACAATTTCCTGACCATGTTTTAAAAGGGTGCTTTTGCCGATAGGAACGGGCTTAAAAGGCAAGTTTTGCGAGCTTACCAGACATAAATCATGCCATGAATCCGCTTTAACCGAAGTGATATCGTAGGTATCTTCCCCACGCGATATCCAAGGTTGCTTGGTTGAT
>JBQTJZ010000096.1:0-5619 GCA_052386615.1 Methylophilaceae bacterium | reverse complement strand
GTTGCATTTCACTGATACCCGCCAGCAAAGGCGCAAAAGTTCTCACTACCGCTATGAATGGCGACACCATTAAAGTAGCTTGGCCGTATTTAGCGTAAAAGTTGCGCGTTTTATTCAGCCCTTGTTGGCTCACCCAGCGTGATTGGCTATGGTTAATTTTTTCACCAAAAACCTTTCCTAATCGATAACTGAGCAGATTGCCCAAAATATTGGCGATAATCAGCGTAGCTAAGGTGAATCCTAAATGAAGCGAGCCTAATTTACAAAATGAGCCGGCAATAAAAATGAGTGGGTTTCCAGGTAAGAAAAACAAGGGAAAAATTCCAATTTCGAGGAACACAATGGCGAATAGTAGCAGGTAGACTAAGCCACCATGGGCGGCGATAAATCCTGCAATTTGGGCATCCAAGTTGGATAAAAGACTCAAAAATTCCATCATTTCCCCCATTAATCAATGTGTTGCCGAGGCAACATGACAGCTAGCCGACGAAAAAATACTTAAGCGGGCAACAAAACTTTTTACCATAAAAACACGTACAATTTAACCCATGGAAAATCAGCATTTATTAGAGCGCAGCATGCAGGCGGTGTGGCATCCATGCACGCAAATGAAGCAGCATGAGGTGTATCCGCTGTTAGCTATCAGCCATGGTGATGGCGTCTGGCTGATTGACATGGAAGGTAGACGCTATCTGGATGCAATAAGTTCGTGGTGGGTGAATTTATTTGGGCACAATAACCCTCGTATTAAAGAGGCAATTAAGCATCAACTTGATGGTTTGCAGCATGTGATGCTGGCAGGGTTCACCCATGAACCTGTCGTCGCATTATCCGAAAAGTTGGGCAAACTGACAGGATTAGGACATGCTTTTTATGCAAGCGATGGCGCGAGCGCGACGGAAATCGCGCTCAAAATGAGCTTTCATTATTGGCGTAACGTTGGAATTTCAACCAAGACCAAATTTATCAGTTTACAAAATAGCTACCATGGCGAGACGCTGGGGGCATTAAGTGTGACGGATGTGGCGATTTTTAAAGATACCTATGCGCCCTTACTCATGCAATCTGCGCAAATGCCAAGTCCAGATTTTCGATTAGCTGATGCGGGTGAAACGGCAGCGCAATTTGCACAGCGTTGTGCCGATGCGCTCGAGATTTATGTGGCAGAGCATGCAGATGAATTAGCTGCGTTTATTATCGAGCCATTGGTGCAATGTGCAGCAGGTATGGGCATGTATCATGCTGTGTACCTGCAGCGTGCGCGAACCATTTGTGCCAAATACAAAATACATCTAATCGCGGATGAAATCGCAGTGGGGTTTGGTCGCACTGGCACCATGTTTGCCTGCGAACAGGCTGGGATCACTCCTGATTTTATCTGTTTATCAAAGGGGATTACTGGGGGCTATTTACCTTTGTCTGTGGTACTCACAACCGATGAAATCTATGCTGCTTTTTATGATGATAGCGTTGCGCGCGGTTTTTTGCATAGTCATAGTTACACGGGGAATCCGCTGGCTTGTAGCGCCGCTTTGGCCACATTAGCGATATTTGAATCAGACTACATAATAAACAACAATAGCGTAACGGCAGCTTACCTCAATACTCAAATGCAAGTGCTGACTGAACTGCCGATTCAGCATCTGCGGCATCAAGGCATGATATGGGCATTTGATGTAAAAACCGATGATGTAACATTTCCCCAAGCTTTTTATAGGCAAGCCTTAGCGCAGGGTTTGTTATTGCGCCCGATTGGCAACAGCGTTTATTTTATGCCGCCCTATATCATTAATGAAGCCGAAATGGACTGGATGGTTCAAGCAAGCTATACAGCGCTCAAAAACTGCTTATGAAAAAATTATTCATTTTTTACGCCTTTCTACTCATGGTGTTTCCAGCACAAGCTGAATTACCGCATGCGGTTAGCGAGGCACTCAAAAAGGCGGGGATCCCGCTAGCCAACGTAGCCGTTTTCGTGCAGCCAATAGAAGCCAGCACCCCCAGTATTAGCTGGAATGCTGAAAAAAGTATGAACCCTGCTTCGGTGATGAAATTGATTACTGCGTTTGCGGCACTGGATTTACTTAAGCCCAATTATCGTTGGAAAACGGAAGTTTATCGAAGCGGTGAAGTAAAAAATCATGTCCTGAGTGGCGACTTGATTATTAAAGGTTATGGCGACCCTAGGTTTATGGAGGCTGATTTTAGACGATTGCTAGTCGGTTTGCAGCAGGCTGGCATCAAAGAAATTCAAGGAGATTTGGTATTAGATAAAACCTATTTTGAGCAGGATGCCAGCAGCCGAAAACCTTTTGATGGGGAGATCTGGCGCGCTTACAATGCCATGCCAAGTGCTTTTCTGGTGAATGGGCGTAGCACCAGTTTCAGGTTCAAGGCTCACGAAGGTAGAGTCAATATTAGTCAGGAGGTCGAGCTACCTGAAGTTCAAATCATTAATCATATGCAGCAGACAGAGAATGCTTGTGGCGATTGGCGTGGTCGCATGCGCTACGACGTCAGCGTGTCTGAAACCGCTGCACTTGTTACATTTAGCGGTGCGCTTTCATCTCAATGTGACGAAAAATATTTAGAGCTGAGTGTGTTTGATGATGAGAAATATGCATTTTTTATGTTCAAAAAATTGTGGCGTGAGCTGGGCGGCACGTTCAATGGACGATTACTCACCCAGTCTAGCATGCCATCGCAAGCGGTTAAGTTGATGGAACAGTCTTCTGAACCACTAAGCAACATTGTGCGAGAAATGAATAAGTGGAGCAATAATGTAATGGCACGGCAACTGCTATTAACCATTGCGGCTGAAAAAAATAGGCCACCGGCAATAGAGATGAAAGGCATGGAGGTAATTAAAAACTGGTTGGCCACCAAAGGAGGAGGCTACGAAGAACTGGTGATAGAAAATGGAGCAGGGTTGTCACGTATTGAACGCATCAGCGCAGCAAATTTGGGCAAAATGTTAGTAAGTGCTTACCATAGTCCGGTGATGCCAGAACTGTTGGCTTCAATGCCGATATTGTCTTTGGATGGTACCGTACAGAAGCGTTTTGAAAATAGCCCTATCAGTGGCCGTGCGCATCTAAAAACAGGCTCTATTAATGGCGTAAGCGCGATTGCAGGCTACCTGTTGGACGCGCAAAACCATCGCCATGTCATGGTAATGTTCGTGAATCATCATAAAGCGGCTGCCAGCAAAAATGCACAAGATGCACTCATCAGTGGGCTATACCAGCAGCCTTGATGCGCTAGGCTTAGAACTTAAGCTGTTTTGCAGTATCATATTGCATTCACATTTTTTAGATTAACACTATGAAAAAACTTAATTGCTTGCTGGCAGGGCTATGTCTTATGGCGCTAAATGCTTGCCAAGCTGAACCCACACCTCAAAACAAGGAAACAACACCAATGAATGCAAGTGTTACAGAATTTGTTAAAAATGATACCGTTGTAGGCGCTGGCCGCGAGGCGGAACCCGGATTTAGCGTGACGGTGCATTATACCGGCTGGCTTTATGATGCAGCTGCTTCTGACAAAAAAGGTAAAAAATTCGATAGTTCACTGGATAGAAAAGAGCCATTCAAGTTTGATTTGGGGGCAGGTCAAGTCATTCAAGGTTGGGATGAGGGTTTCGCGGGCATGAAAATTGGCGGTAAGCGTACACTCATCATTCCCGCTGAAATGGGCTACGGTGCGCGTGGTGCCGGTGGGGTAATCCCGCCAAACGTTGCCTTAATATTCGACGTGGAATTACTGGATGTCAAATAATGAAAGTGCGCGTTAAATGGATTGAAGGTGTCGCTTTCGTCGGCGAATCTGAAACCGGTCATGCTGTGATACTGGATGGTGCCCCGGAAAATGGCGGTCGCAACATTGGCATGCGCCCCATGGAGATGCTGCTGATTGGGATGGGTTCTTGCACCGCTTTTGATGTGGTGACCATTTTGAAAAAAGCACGTCAGCCGATTGTGGACTGTGTGGCAGAAATTGAGGCAGATCGCGCAAATGAGGTACCTAAAGTATTCACCAAAATCCATGTGCATTTTGTGGTAACGGGCGATGGTTTAAACGCTACTCAGGTAGAGCGCGCCGTCAAATTATCAGCCGAAAAATACTGCTCTGCTTCTATTATGCTGAGTAAAAGCGTAGAAATTACGCACGACTACGAAATAAAAAAGGGTATAGCAGATGCTTAAGCCAAGTGGCATGCTGGGCATACGCCATATAGCACTGTTTATTAAAGAGTTAGAAACAGCAGTAGATTTTTATACGCAGGTGATGGGGATGCAGATTGAATGGCAGCCAGATGCCGATAATGTGTATTTAACTAATGGCGGAGACGTATTTGCCTTGCACCGTGTTGATTACGTGCCGCAGGCGCAGCAACGTTTGGATCATATCGGATTTGTATTAAAAACGCCGCAGGATGTAGATGATTGGTATGCTTATTTTTTAGAAAAGCAGGTGAAGATTACCGAAGCGCCTAAAACGCATCGCGATGGCTCGCGAGGTTTTTATTGCATAGATGCTGTTGGACATCTGTTAGAGCTGATTTATCATCCGCCGATTACAAAACTGACCTAGTTTGTAACCACCTTAACCTGCAAAGGCTCTTCCTCTTCCAGTACATTGATAAGTCTATCAACGTTGGGATGTTTGCCAGGACAGTTTTCCGCGTCTTCCGTGTGCTCTGCATACAAAGCCAATCCTTCCACCGCTGCATCGAGCGTAATCCCGCCGTACATTTTGAAAAGGTGGTGATAGACCTTGATTGAACCTTGACTGCCAGGCTTGTTTTCAATGATGCCGACAAGTTTTCCGCTTTCATGATAAAGCTCGATGCGCTGCACTTCGTCGGCGCTGTCTAGGGTTAGCAATACATCACTAAATTTTTGCATCTTGCTAAATCTCTGAGCTAAACATAATAAGCTGTCGTCGTCATTATTCTAGAGCCGAATTTCATGCCAATTTTTACTGGTTCAGGCAAATCTGCCGCACCCAGTTGCTGCGCTTCTTTTGCATGCGATAATTCGTCTGCTTGCATCTGCTCGATGATTTTACGCGTTTTAATATCTTTATTTGATAGTTTTTCTAAATGACCCGCAAGGTGTGCACCAACTTGTTGCTCGGTTTCCGCTAAAAACCCCAGATTCCATTTATCACCGATGACGCCAGCAATGGCGCCCAGTGCAAAACTACCGGAGTACCAGAGTGGATTCAATAAACTTTTACGTCCGCCTAGCTCTTTAATGCGGCTCTCACACCATGCAAGGTGATCGGTTTCCTCTGTTGCCGCATGCTTAAGCGCATCTACAATATGTGGGCTACGAGAAGTAAAGGCCTGCCCACTATACAATGCTTGCGCACACACTTCGCCGACATGGTTAATACGCATGAGTGCAGCCGATTTTCGTCTTTGTGCATCATTAAGCTGGGTAGTCTCCATATGGGCATCCGGCCGTGCACGAGATGCGCGAGCCTCTACGAACAGGGTACGTAACCCGCTATCAAGTGTGCCAATTACTTTATCCATTAACATCAATTCAGTTTAATCCAAATTCCATTTAAATCCCACTTGTTTTATATTAATTCTACGTAAAAAACCCT
>JBQTJZ010000095.1:0-3975 GCA_052386615.1 Methylophilaceae bacterium | reverse complement strand
GTTCAGCAAAGCCACTTTAGTCAAAGCTTCCATATGTTTGCCGTTTTCTTCCGCAATTAAACCTAGATAGTAAATCGCCTGACTATGCTGCTGGTTCATCGATATGACTTTATGCAAATGTGCTTCTGCGCTGCTAGTGTTTTTTGTTGCATACTCTGCGGCGGCAAGATAAAACCAAGCCTCAGTGCTATAAGGTTCTTGCATGGTCCATCTAGTAGCCAATGTAAGCAATGATTCCCAGTTTTCCGTTAAAAACGGATGCACCACTCGCATGAAGTAAGGCCATTTTTCTTCTGACTCTGCCCAAAAAGGTAGTTCGCTTTTAGCGTTAATCGCTTGTTCTGGTTGCTTAAGTAAGGCCTGCACCCACTCTACAGGCATATTGTAGTAATAGGCGTTTTTACCCGGGCTTTTAAGCGTGATCACGCCCACCAAAATACCAGTCTCATCAAATACACCGCCACCACTGGCTCCCAATCTGAAAGTACTACTGGCGCGCACAATCACGCTATCATCCATGGGGTATAAGCCTTTTACAAAGCCAGAAGTGGTCGTTGGCATGGCTGAAAAATTGGGGAACCCCGTTGCAAACACAGGCTGTTCATACCTAAGATTTTTGCTGGAACCGATGATGGCGGCAGGGGCTTTTAACCCAGTTACTTTAACAATGCACACATCATGACGCCAATCTGGCTTAATCGCGCTTACCGGGTAAGATTCGCCGTTAGTAATCACACTAATCGTTTGGGCATTGGCGATAACATGGCAATTAGTGACCACTTGATCTTGCGCTACCACCACGCCAGAACCTACCCCGAAGCCCCCATTATTAAAACCAACCTGCACACGTACCACGTGGGCATTGATTTTATGCAACAATTCGTCGGTAGGCATGGCAACGGTTACAGTTGCTACACTCAAACACCATAACGCCAAATTGAATAAAGTAAAGCCAAGCTTTGTCATGACTATCCCCAATTTACATACTTAAAAGTTGAAACACCTCGTAAAAATAAAATAAAAATGAAATGGTTAAAAAAATATTGCCTTAAGTTGCTTAAAGCATATCGCATGCCAAGCTACATAAATTAGTCATAAAAACCTTCTGCACATTACAAAATTAGGGAGTTATTTGACAAAAACTCAAGCCAAGCAGCGCAAGGCCAAATGACTCTCACCAGCGTTTAATAAAGGCTGTTTGAAGATTTATGAATGGAAATTAAGAAAGGGCTGCATCTACCAAGCATGACTAAGGCGACTTTGTTCAGATTTAAACAGCTTTAACAAAAAACGCCTCTTAATTCACTCAACATGCACTTATTTTGTGCACATTAAGCTCATGATTAGTGAGTATTTACTTTAACTTTTATTAGCAATACCATGAAAAATAAATACTCTTTCAAAAATGATCTAACCCATTCATTTAATTGATTTTTTGGCGTGAATTTTGCTGTAATTTTAGTGTCATACAACGCGCATAAACTCACCTTTTTTAAGGAGTGAACCATGGCAATCTACCAAGTGCTAGACGAGCAAAATCACCCGGTGTTTGAAGCCAAAAGCTTTATCAAAGCTTTGCAAGAGGCAGAATTACTGAATGAATCGTTTGATGATCACTACTTTTTTGTAGAACTGGCAGAAGTACAAAAGCATTAAAAACATGTGCTTTGAAATATGCATGGATATTAGTCTGTAGGGCGGATTAGCATAGCGTAATCCGCCCTACACGAGCCAATCGAATTTCGTCAGTCTTTCTATGCTGGTCATCACAATTTCAACAAAGAATTCATGCTCTATTTTTACCCGCACTTACTTTCGCCACAGTTCAGGCAAGTTAAGCAGCCATCCATAATAATCGCGGATTTATGGTTACACTTGTTGCAAAGCTGCGCGCCTTTGGGGAAGCCCTCTGCGTTCATTTCTTCATTCGGTTGCGCGTGCTTTTCAAAATATTCCGCGCGCTTTTCCTCCACCAGTTTTTGCTGGTGTTCATCCAGCCCGGTTTTTTTAAGCATGCCGATGTTTTGCAGGTGCTTCTCGACCACCTCGCCAATCTCTGCCACTAAGCTAGGCACAAATTTGCCCCCTTTTTTAAAGTAGCCACCAGATGGCTCGAACACGCTTTTAAGCTCTTCCACCAAAAAGGTGACATCGCCACCCTTGCGGAACACGGCAGACATGACGCGGGTGAGAGCGACGATCCATTGAAAGTGCTCCATGTTTTTAGAGTTGATGAAAATCTCGAACGGGCGGCGGTGCTCTTGCGGCGTGCCTTCGTGCATAATCACATCATTAATGGTGATGTAAAGCGCATGCTCGGTCACCGGCGTTTTTATTTTGTAGGTGCTACCCACCAGTATATCCGGGCGGCTAAGTGGCTCACCCATGGGGATAACATTGGTTGCCTCTTGTGCCTTTGCTTCTGCGGCTTTGCTCTCTGGCGTAACTAGGTTGTAACCAGTGATTTTTTTATCTATTTTAATTGCCATATTATGTTCTCCTGTTCCGCTAAGTTAAAACTTACCGTAATAACCTTCCTTCAATGCGTCGTACAAATTGGCCGCTGAGTGAATCTCACCATCGTATTCAATTTCTTCGTTGCCCTTGGCCTCAATCTCGGTGCCATCATCCAGCGTGAATTTGTAGGTGGTGTTCTCTAAATCCTTCTCGGTTACCAGCACCCCTTGAAACGCCTCTGGGTTAAAGCGGAACGTGGTACAGCCTTTTAGGCCTTTATCGTAAGCGTAAAGATAGATGCTTTTGAAATCTTCAAAGTCGTAATCGGTCGGCACGTTAATGGTTTTTGAGATGCTGCTATCAATCCATTTTTGTGCGGCGGCCTGAATATCCACGTGCGCTTTAGCCATGATGGTCGATGAATCCATAAAGTAATCGGGCAGTTTTTCTTCATCACTCGTGCCAAACGGCATGGCTTTTGGGTTAATCAGCTCGCGGTAAGCAAGCAATTCATACGAAAACACGTCAACTTTTTCTTTCGATTTTTTACCTTCGCGAATCACGTTGCGCGCATAGTGATGCGCAAATGATGGCTCGATGCCGTTACTTGCATTGTTGGCGAGTGATAGAGAAATAGTACCGGTTGGCGCGATTGAGCTGTGGTGCGTAAAGCGCACGCCCTTAGTGGCGATTTGGTTGCGCAAACCCTCGGGGAACTGTTGCATGTAGCGGCTGTATTTACCTAGTAACACTTTGCCCGCAATTTTGCTGCCGACCTTAATGCCATCTGCCGCCATCTCTGGGCGTTTTGCCAGCATGTCGGCAGTCACTTCAAATTTTTCATCCATCATCGGCGCGGCACCTTTTTCTTCTGCCAGTTGCACGCCAACTTCCCAACCCACTTCAGCCATTACACGGGTGACTTCTTCGGTAAATTTAAGCGAATCTTCCTCGCCATATTTCAGTTTCATCATGGTAAGGGTTGAGCCCAAACCCAAATAACCCATGCCATGGCGACGTTTACGCGCAATTTCATCACGCTGCAATTGCAGGGGCAGCCCGTTAATTTCCACCACGTTATCCAGCATGCGGGTGAACACGGCCACTACTTCGCGGTACTCTGACCAATCAAAATAAGCTTGGTCGGTAAACGCTTTTTTAACAAACATGGTAAGGTTAACCGAACCCAACAAGCATGCACCATAAGGAGGCAAAGGCTGCTCACCACATGGATTGGTGGCACGAATATTTTCGCAAAACCAGTTATTGTTCATTTCATTCACACGGTCAATCAAGATAAACCCTGGCTCAGCAAAGTCGTAAGTGCTGCTCATAATCACATCCCACCAGCGGCGTGCTTTAATGGTTTTATAGACGCGACAAGCCACTTTGCCTGCATCTACACCATCGGCTTTGGTGAGGTATTTGCCTTTAACCGGCCATTCGCGCCAAACTACTTGGTCGTCATCATTTGTGTTAAGACCATCCACAATCGCCTCTTTTTCCGTCACCGGGAAA
>JBQTJZ010000094.1:0-3467 GCA_052386615.1 Methylophilaceae bacterium | reverse complement strand
TATTGGCATTATGTGCGCAAGCTTTTTAGATGGCGCAGCTCGTCAGCCAGAAATGATTCCACAATTGCAAGGTAAAGTATTCTTGCTGTTAGGTCTTATTGATGCTTCATTCATTATTGGTGTTGGTTTAGCGATGATGTTTGCGTTTGCAAACCCATTATTAAGCGTAGTTGCTAAGTAATTTAACCAAGGTAATTTGTTTAGGTTTTTTAGTCTAATTCCCTAAACAAAGGAGCAAATATGAACATTAACTTCACACTTATTGCGCAAGCTACGGCGTTTGCTATTCTGATTTGGTTTACCGTGAAATTCGTTTGGCCGCCGCTATTAAAAGCGATTGAAACGCGCCAAAAGGAAATTGCAGATGGTTTAGCTGCAGCATCAGAAGGCAGAAGTGCCTTAGAAGTTGCCGCAAAAAAATCTGAAATCACTTTAAACGAAGCCAAACAAAAAGCCGGCGAGATTATTGGTCAAGCTGAAAAGCGCGCTTCACAAATTGTGGAAGAGGCCAAAGGCAATGCCAAAGTTGAGGGTGACCGTATTTTAGCTGGCGCGAAAGCCGAGATTGATCAAGAAGTAAACCGCGCAAAAGAAGGCTTGCGTGCACAAGTATCTAGCTTGGCTGTAGCGGGAGCAGAGAAAATTTTGCGTAAAGAAATCGATGCAAAAGCGCATTCTGACATGCTGTCTAAACTTGCGGCGGAGCTATAAGCGATGGCTGAAATATCAACCATCGCACGGCCTTATGCAGTTGCAGCGTATAAACTTGGTAAGGAGCAAAAAGCCCTTGCTAAGTGGTCTGACATGCTTGGGTTTGCAACCCAAGTTGCAAATGACACCAAGATGCAAGCTTATATTAATGATCCAAAAGTGGTGGCGAGTGATTTGCAGGCTACTTTTTTGAAAGTGTGTGGCGATAAGCTGAATGAAAACGCACAAAATTTAATTAAGGTGTTGGTTGAATATGGTCGCTTATCTATTTTGCCAGCCATTACCGATGCATTTGAAGAGCTTAAAGCGCAAGATGAAGGTGTGTTAGAAGCGCAAATTATCGCCGCCACAAAATTAAGTGCTGCAGAAACTAAAGACTTAGTAAAACGCTTAGAACAAAAATTCGGCAAAAAAATTGAAGCGACGGTTTCGGTAGATGCTGAAATAATTGGCGGCATTAAAATTATTGTGGGCGATACCGTGATAGACGCGTCCGTCAAAAATCAGTTACAAAATTTAGCCTACACGCTTACCGCTTAGGCATAGACAGTAAAATTTAGGCAAAGAAAACATTAGGAGCCACAATGCAGTTATCTACATCAGAAATCAGTGAACTGATTAAAAGCAGATTAGAAAATTTTTCTACCTCGGCGGAAGCGCGTACACAAGGCACGGTAATTTCAGTGACTGACGGTATTGTGCGTATTCACGGCTTATCAAACGTAATGGCGGGCGAGATGATCGAGTTCCCAGGCAACACGTTCGGCCTAGCTTTAAACCTAGAGCGCGACTCAGTCGGTGCGGTGGTTTTGGGTGATTACGAACACATTACCGAAGGCGACACTGTTAAATGTACAGGTCGTATTTTGGAAGTGCCAGTTGGCCCAGAGTTGATTGGCCGCGTAGTGAACGCTTTAGGCCAGCCAATTGATGGCAAAGGCCCAGTGAACGCCAAAATGACGGATAAGATTGAAAAAGTGGCGCCAGGCGTGATTGCGCGTAAATCAGTGTCACAACCCGTGCAAACCGGTTTGAAATCAGTGGATTCGATGGTGCCAGTGGGTCGTGGTCAACGTGAATTGATTATTGGTGACCGCCAAACTGGTAAATCAGCAGTAGCGATTGACGCCATCATCAACCAAAAAGGTCAAAATATGACCTGTGTATACGTGGCAATCGGCCAAAAGGCTTCTACCATTGCTAACGTGGTGCGTAAGCTCGAAGAAAACGGCGCAATGGCTTACACCATCGTCGTTGCAGCAGCAGCATCTGACTCAGCCGCCCTACAATTCTTGGCACCCTATGCGGGTTGTACCATGGGCGAATATTTCCGTGACCGTGGCGAAGATGCATTGATTGTGTATGATGACTTGACCAAACAAGCGATTGCTTACCGTCAAATCTCATTGCTATTACGCCGTCCACCAGGCCGCGAAGCTTACCCAGGTGACGTGTTCTACATTCACTCACGTTTGTTAGAGCGTGCAGCTCGCGTGAATGAAGACTATGTAGAAAAATTCACAGGCGGCAAAGTGAAAGGCAAAACAGGTTCTTTAACGGCCTTGCCAGTGATTGAAACAGCGGCTGGTGATGTTTCAGCATTCGTGCCAACTAACGTGATTTCAATTACCGATGGTCAAATCTTCTTAGAAACCGATTTATTCAACGCCGGTATTCGACCAGCGATCAACGCCGGTATTTCAGTATCTCGCGTGGGGGGTGCAGCGCAAACTAAAGTCATTAAAAAACTAGGTGGCGGTGTACGTTTAGCGCTTGCGCAATATCGTGAATTAGCAGCGTTCGCGCAGTTTGCGTCAGATTTGGATGAAGCGACACGTAAGCAATTAGATCGTGGCCGTATGTTTACCGAGTTGATGAAGCAAGCGCAATACGCACCATTAAGTGTGCCTAATATGGCAATCACTTTGTTGGCGGCTAATAAAGGCTATTTTGATGATGTGCCAACCAACAAAGTGCTCGCCTTTGAAAATGCCTTGCACGGCTTTATGGGCTCTAAATACAAAAAATTGATGGATGGCATTGAATCGAGCAAAGATTTGGCTGGCGATAATGAAAAAGCGGTTGAAGCGGCAATTCAAGACTTTAAAGCAACGAACGCTTACTAAACTAACTATCGGATAAATTAAAATGGCTGGTAGTAAAGAGATTAGAACCAAAATCAAGTCGGTAGAAAATACCCGCAAGATTACTAAAGCGATGGAGATGGTGGCTGCTTCTAAAATGCGCAAAGCGCAGGACAGAATGCGAGCGAGCCGCCCCTATGCTGATAAAATCCGCAACGTTGCAGCGCATTTGTCATTTGCAAACCCAGAGTATAAGCACCCGTTTTTAATCAAGCGTGGCGCTGTGAAAACGGTGGGCTTGATTGTGGTGAGTTCAGATAAAGGCCTGTGTGGTGGTTTAAACACCAATATGTTGCGTTTATCGGTGAACCAAATGAAGGCATGGGAAGCTGAAGGCAAAAAAATTACGGTAAGTGCTATTGGTAACAAAGGTTTTAGCTTTATGACGCGTGTTGGCGCAGACGTCAAATCTCATATTACAGGCATAGGCGATGTACCACATTTGGAAAAACTGATTGGTACGATCAAGGTGATGCTAGATGCTTATACCACAGGTGAGATCGACCAGTTGTATATCTGCTACACCAAGTTTATTAACACCATGAAGCAAGAGCCAGTGATGCAACAATTACTGCCGCTGAGTGATGAGAGTTTAGGTGCACATCCGCATCA
>JBQTJZ010000093.1:0-10362 GCA_052386615.1 Methylophilaceae bacterium | reverse complement strand
CCAAAAATACTGCCAGCCAGGGTTATCATTACCCACAAATAATTTAAGCAGCAAGATAAGCACGCGCTCAAAAACCAGTAAAGCAAACACATAGCCAGCCAGTTGCCAAGCGCTAAACAATACCAATCTACGTTGATAACTTAGCCCGACAAATGCAGTTAGGGTAAAAGTTAACGCATGTTGACCGAGCAAACTGCCTGTCGCTAAATCAACCAATAAACCGACAAACCAGGTCGACCCTATGTGACATAGATTCGGCGCACGTAGCAGCCAATACAGCATCATCACGAGCATAAAATCCGGACGAAAAATTACGCCCTGGCCAACCCATGGAAAAAGCTGGCACAAGAGTGCAGCGAGTAGGGATAAGTACACCACCATTAAATTAGCGGGGCGCATTGGGCTTAGCCTTCTCTTTACTCGGAGTTGAAGTTTTGGTTTCAGGTGAAGCTGGAGAAGACTCAGTGTCTGCTTCGATAGCCTGAGGCAATTCTAAAAGTAATAGCTGTAAGTGATTACTTACTTGTGCTACCGGCGAACTTACAATTTTGGCAAAAGGAGATTCAGGGTTTTGTTCAATTTTGGTCACTATTGCCACTGCCAAGCCAGAAGGGTATATGCCGTCAATGCCCGAAGTTACTAATTTATCACCTACTTTAATATCCACATTAGCGGGTAAATAAGGAATATCAAGTGTGTTAGTGCCTTCACCAAACGCAATCGCACGCAATTGATTGCGTTCAATCTGAATGGGAATAGACAGGTTTTTGTCCGTGATAAGTGTAACCTCGCTACTAAACGGAAACACACGCGTGACTTGACCAATAACACCTTTAGAATCTACCACCGCCTGACCAGCCATTACTTTGTGCTGACCGCCGCGATTGACAATGACTACATTTGTAAAAGGATCGCGCCCAGTGTGCGATATCTCGCCGAGAATTGCCTTTGGCTGAATGGGGATATTGCCATTGAGTAAACTACGTAAATGTTCATTCTCAGCTTGTAGGGTGCTAAGCCGTTGCAACATTACTTTATGCTCAAAGGCCTGTTGTTTGAGGATATAGTTCTCCTGAACCAATTGGTTATGGGCAGAAAAATATTTCTTGGTATCACGCAACCATTTACTGGGCGCATTTGCCACCATTTCTAGGGGATGCAAGGCACCAATAAAAGCTTGGCGAACCTGTGACAGATAATTTAAGCGCGCATCTATCGCCATAGCGATGACAGAAAGGGCGCAGAAGAATACCATGCGAGAGAACAGATTAGCGCCACGGACGAAGAAGGCAGGAGTTTGTTGGGGGTCTAGTTTTTGATGTACGCCCTTAAGCATACCGGCACAGCAGCGTTAGTTGAACAAAATAAATCTTCTGAAAGGGAGCTTTATTCATTGGCAAAGACGTTGCCTAGCTTGTCCATTTCTTCCAGCGCACGGCCACAACCTCGCGCCACGCAGGTGAGTGGATCCTCTGCCACAATCACAGGTAAGCCAGTTTCTTCCATGAGTAACCTGTCTAAATCACGCAATAGCGCACCACCGCCTGTCAGCACCATCCCTTTTTCGGCGATATCGGCACCTAATTCGGGGGGGGTTTGCTCTAGCGCAGATTTCACCGCGCCTACAATAGCATTGAGAGGTTCGGTTAACGCTTCCAAGATTTCATTGCTAGAAATGGTAAATTTACGCGGCAAGCCTTCTGCTAAGTTACGGCCAGTGACTTCCATTTCTAATACTTCACTACCCGGAAAAGCCGAGCCGATTTTCTTCTTTATAGCTTCAGCAGTTGGCTCAGAAATCTGCATGCCGTAATTGCGGCGAATATAGTCAATAATCGCTTGGTCAAATTTATCGCCACCTACACGTTCACTTTTTGCATAGACAATACCACCAAGGGAGATAACACCTACTTCAGTGGTGCCACCACCAATATCTACCACCATGCTGCCTGTGGCCTCGGCTACGGGCATATCGGCGCCAATCGCGGCTGCCATGGGTTCTTCAATCAAAAATACTTGTTTTGCCCCTGCGCGCTCGGCCGATTCTTTAATAGCACGGCGCTCTACTTGGGTTGAGCCAACTGGCACGCAAATAATAATGCGTGGGCTGGGCGAAAACCAGCGTGATTCGTGTACTTTGCGAATGAAATATTTAAGCATTTGCTCGGTAATAGTAAAGTCGGCTATCACGCCGTCTTTCATGGGGCGAATCGCTTGAATGTTGGCTGGTGCACGGCCTAACATGCCTTTTGCATCTGAGCCCACCGCTAGCAGCACTTTTTTACCGTTTGGGCCGCCTTCCATGCGGATGGCAACTACCGAGGGTTCGTCCAGTACAATCCCCCTACCGCGCGCATAAATTAAAGTGTTTGCAGTACCTAAATCGATGGCGAGATCATTCGAAAAATTACTACTTATGGAAGCGAACATATTGTTTTTCCTGTGCTTTGCTCAAACTAGCCCCAATGTTGCGGATACAGCACTTAAGGCGCGCTTTAAAATCAAGGTATAATAACGTAAATTTGAACTAAATTTAAGTCGCTTCTTACATATTTGTTGTACCAAAGTTAAAAATAGAAGAATAGAAATTCGTTATGGCACTCGACGTTACTGATATAAAGCGTATTGCACACCTCGCACGCATCGAAGTGAGTGAAGCTGAAGCGCAATCGACGCTGAAAAAACTCTCGGGCATTCTTGGCTTGATAGAAGAGATGCAAGCGGTGGATACCACCGGCATCACACCCATGTCACACTCGCAAGACTTAAGTCAGCGTTTGCGTGAGGATGTGGTGACCAAACCCAATTTGCGTGGCGAGTTTCAGAAAATTGCACCTATGTTGGGTAATGGTTCAAGGGAGCAAGCCATTGCAAGTGGTTTGTATCTCGTGCCCAAAGTCATCGAATAGGTGCGAATCAATACAATATGATTAACAGTAGCTTAAAGCGGCTTGGGGAAATGCTCCAGGCTAAGAAAGTTTCGAGTGTTGAACTCACGCAGTCTTTCTTAGACCGTATCCAGCAATACAATCCTACAATCAATGCCTATATTGCTTTAGATGAAGCAAAAACCCTTGCACAGGCCAAAGGTGCAGATGCGCGCATTGCCCATAATGAGGCTTCCCCATTAACAGGAATACCCATCGCCCAAAAGGATATTTTCTGTGCCAAGGGCTGGCAGACCACTTGTGGCTCAAAAATGCTGGCGAATTTTGTGGCACCTTATGATGCGCATGTGATTTCACAGTTTGACGCCGCGGGCGCGGTGAATCTAGGTAAAACCAATATGGATGAATTTGCCATGGGCTCATCTAACGAAACCAGTTATTTTGGCGCTGTAAAAAACCCATGGGATTTCGACCGTGTGCCAGGCGGCAGTAGTGGGGGTAGCGCAGCCGCTGTAGCGGCAAGATTGTGTGCGGCTGCCACGGGTACTGATACTGGCGGCTCCATTAGGCAGCCAGCTTCTTTATGTGGCTTTACCGGCTTAAAACCAAGCTATGGTGTGGTGTCGCGTTACGGCATGATCGCGTTTGCCTCTTCACTAGACCAAGCAGGGCCCATGGCAAAAAGTGCAGAAGATTGTGCGTTGATGATGAATGTGATGGCAGGTTTTGATGAGCGTGATTCTACAAGTGTGCAACGTGCAAAAGAAGATTACACGCGCGAGTTATACCATTCAAATCTGAATAAACCATTGCAGGGTTTAAAGATTGGTTTACCTAAAGAGTTTTTTGCAGAAGGCTTAGATGCCAACGTAGGCAAAGTGATTGAATCCGCGATTGCCGAATACAAAAAATTAGGTGCTGAAATTGTAGAAATTTCGCTGCCCAATACCGGCTTATCCATCCCTGTTTATTATGTGCTTGCGCCAGCAGAGGCTTCCAGCAACCTGTCGCGTTATGATGGTGTCCGTTACGGTCACCGTGCAGAATCTTATACAGATTTAATGGATATGTACTGCAAGAGCCGCGCCCAAGGGTTTGGCGCAGAAGTGAAACGCCGTATTTTAATTGGTACTTATGTATTAAGCGCGGGTTATTACGATGCTTATTACTTAAAGGCGCAGCAGATTCGTCGGTTAATCGCACAAGATTTTGTGGAGGCTTTCAAAGCGTGTGATGTGATTATGGGCCCCGCTGCCCCTTCTACCGCATTTATGGCCGGTGAAAAAGTAGATGACCCAGTGGCGATGTACTTACAAGATATTTACACTATTTCTACTAATTTGGCTGGTTTGCCGGGCATGAGCGTGCCGGCGGGTTTTAGCACAGGCAGCGATGGCAAAGCCTTGCCGGTGGGTTTGCAAATTATTGGTAATTATTTTGATGAAGCGCGTATGTTGAATGTAGCGCACCAGTATCAACAAGTCACAGATTGGCATGTAGCCATGCCAAAAGGAATGGAATAATGGAGTGGGCCCACAATCATTGGGAGGTTGTTATCGGGTTAGAAACGCATACCCAACTACAAACCAATACTAAGCAATTCAGTGGCGCTTCCACCACTTATGGCGCAGAACCCAATACACAAGCGTGTGATGTAAGCATTGCCTTGCCAGGAGTGTTGCCCGTATTGAATAAACAAGCGGTGCAATGTGCGATTAAGTTTGGCTTAGCGATTAACGCAGAAATCGCGCCGCGTTCTGTGTTTGCGCGTAAGAATTACTTTTACCCAGACTTACCAAAAGGCTACCAAATTAGCCAGTATGAGTTACCCGTGGTGGGCAAAGGTGCAGTCACTATTCAAGTGCCAGCCAATGGCAAAAATCCAGCCTATGAGAAAGTGATTCACATTACCCGCGCACATTTAGAAGAAGATGCGGGCAAGTCAAGCCATGGCGTAGTGGAGGGCATGAGCGGTATTGACCTAAACCGTGCCGGTACGCCATTGCTAGAGATCGTCACCGAGCCTGATATGCGCTCTGCAGTCGAGGCCGTGGCGTATGCCAAGAAACTGCACGAGTTGGTGCAGTGGATAGGCATTTGCGATGGCAATATGCAGGAGGGTAGCTTCCGGTGTGATGTGAACGTATCTGTGCGTCCAAAAGGCTCAGACAAACTAGGCACACGCCGCGAGATTAAAAACCTCAACTCATTCAAGTTCATGACGCAAGCGATAGAGTTTGAGACGCGCTGGCAGATAGAAACGCTGGAAGATGGTGGCACTATTCAACAAGCCACCGTGCTGTTTAACCCAGATACAGGGGAAACACGCGCCATGCGTAGCAAAGAAGAAGCCAACGACTATCGTTACTTTCCGGACCCGGATTTACTGCCACTAGAAGTGACAGCAGCAGACAAGGCGGCGGTACAAGCAACTATGCCAGAATTGCCAGAGGCAATGAAGGCACGTTTCGAAGTAGAATATGGCTTAAGTAGCTACGATGCAAGCGCACTGACTACATCACGTGACTTAGCGGCTTATTTTGTGGCAACGGTTAATGCAGGCGCTGATGCAAAACAAGCCGCGAACTGGGTGATGGGCAGCCTTTTAGCCAAACTAAACGCAGAGGATAAACCTATTGCTAATTCACCGGTAGAGACAGGTGCGCTGACAACCCTCCTAAAACGTATTGCAGATAACACCATTTCAAACAATGCAGCCAAACAAGTATTTGAAGTGATGTGGGCAGGTGATGCGGCTGTGGATGCTATCATTGAGAAATTGGGGCTCAAACAAGTGTCTGACAGCGGTGCCATTGAAGCGATGATTGATGAAGTATTAAAAGCGAACCCCACCATGGTAGAAGAATACAAAGCCGGTAAGGAAAAGGCCTTTAATGCGCTGGTGGGTCAGGCCATGAAAGTCTCTAAAGGCAAGGCTAACCCAGCGCAAGTGAACGAAATTTTGAAGAAAAAACTGGCGAACTAGCTATTCCCTTAAGGGGCATTGACTGCAAACGAGCTTGTAGTTTCTGGTGCTTTGGCTTCTTTTAGCGCATTAAAACGTAACTTCTCATTCGCAAAATGTTTTCGTGTTGCTTCCATGCTGAGTTTACGCGCAGCGATTTGCTTATCAATTTTGCTAGATTCTAAATTTGCCAGTTTTAACTCCTCACTCAAATAGGGGGGCAATGGTTTGTTGCGCTTGCTAAAGCCCTCCGCAGTTTTTTGATTACGCGCACTTCGGCCAGCGATATTTTCTTTTTGTACGCTTAAGGCTTGCAATGCGGCTTGATCCATTTGCAGGCTACGGTCGCGTGCCAAATCAATCTCTTCAGCCTTGGTGTAAGAAGCCAACAAAATACTATCTTTACGTTGTTGCGCAAGTTTTTCCTCATTCACCTGTTCAGTTGTCGCGTCAGTTTTAATGTTGCGCTTTAACACAACACCTTGATTATTGATTTCCGTATTATTGCGGCCAGCATCTTGCGCGGGGAGTTTATCGCCATAATGCGTTACCCCTTGGCTATCTACCCACTTGACGATGCGTTTACCCGTACCGCCAGCGGGTGCACTAGCTTCCTTGCCCGCAGCATTTGCGTTCAGGCAAAAAGCCAAGCATAAAAGTAGAGGCGTCGATAGTTTTAAATAATGTATTTTTGTCATAGCTTGCAGCCGTACCTAAGACGATATTGCTCAATTGCAAGCAAGCACTGTGCCAAATCGGGCTTGCTTTGAATATAGCTTAGTAAATCAATTAAACTGGCAATAGTGCATACTGGTATTTTGTTTTGCTGCTCCACCTCCTGCACTGCAGATAATTCACCTAACCCTTTTTCCTGTCTATCCAAAGCGATGCTTACCCCGCACGCAGTTGCTTCATTGGCTTGAATGAGTGCTACCGACTCACGTACCGAGGTGCCGGCGGAAATGACGTCATCAATGATTAACACGCGACCTTGTAATGGTGCGCCAACCAGCGCCCCACCTTCGCCATGGTGTTTAATTTCCTTGCGGTTGTAGGCATAAGACACATTGCGCCCTTTTTGTGCAAATGCAATAGCGATACTGGCTACCAGCGGAATGCCTTTATAGGCAGGGCCAAATAACATATCGAACTGGATGCCTGATTTTTCGATACTATTGGCGTAGAATTCGCCTAGTTTTAATAAGCTTTCGCCGTCGTTGAATAAACCTGCGTTGAAAAAATAAGGGCTCAAGCGGCCGGCTTTGGTTTTGAACTCACCAAATTTAAGTACTTGCTTATGAATGCAAAATTCGATGAAAGCTTGTGACAAATTTTGGCGACTATCTGACATAAATTTGTTTATTAAGGAATTAAATGCGCATTATAACCGTGAATTTGAATGGAATACGTTCTGCTGCCAGCAAGGGGTTTTTTGTCTGGATGCAAAAGCAACAGGCAGATGTGATTTGTGTGCAGGAAGTGAAAGCCCAAGTGGCTGATTTAACCTCGGAAATGTTAGCCCCTGCAGGGTATCACGCCTGTTTTCATGTTGCCGCAAAAAAAGGCTATAGCGGTGTGGGCATCTACTCAAAAGTTAAACCAGATAATGTCATTGAAGGACTTGGCATCAGCGATATCGATAGCGAAGGCCGTTATCTGGAGTGTCGATTTGACAACTTGAGCATCATTTCACTTTATTTGCCTAGTGGCTCAAGTGGTGAAGAACGTCAAGCTTTTAAGTTAAGTGTGATGGCGCGTTTGATGCCGCAGTTAAAAGCTTTACTAGCGGGCGGGCGCGATGTTGTGATTTGTGGCGATTGGAATATTGCGCATCAGGAAATCGATTTAAAAAACTATAAAGGCAACCGTAAAAACTCAGGCTTTTTGCCAGAAGAACGCGCTTGGCTCACTGAATTATTCACTCAAGTGGGTTGGGTGGATGTGTATCGACAACTACACCCTGATACTACCGATACGTGTTATACATGGTGGAGCAATCGTGGTGCGGCGTATGAGAAAAATGTGGGCTGGCGTATCGATTATCAAATCGCAACCGCAAATTTGGCACAAAAAGCAGTTGCGGCCAGCGTTTATAAAACAGAGCGATTTAGCGATCACGCACCACTTATCGTAGATTATGTGTTTTAATGCGCACTGTCAGCGAGCTTGCTCATAAGGCGTTATAACTTTAATTCTTTCAAACACTTATACATTTTTTTGAAAATTAATTACTCTTATATAGCTATTTGTGCTTTGGTAAGCCTATACGCGCCTAAGGCTTCTTCTGGCGCTAATGATGTTGCGCCTGAATTTAACGCGAGTAGTGCTGACCCCATCGACGATATCAGCGACTTCTACTCAGAGATCGATATGCGCATGCGATTAGCTATCAAGCCCAATCAACAGGCTTGTAGCGGTGAAGATTGTTTATCGAATCGAGCTTTTGATGCAGAAGTGCAGGTTCTTGGTGAGCGATTAGCACAATCTGCTTATGCGGTTTACCCAGACCTAAAAAAGACCACGCCTAAGTTTCAATTTAGTGTGGCAGATAAAAAAGTGTTGGGAAGTGCCTCCAATGGGAACGGAGAGGTGGTAATTTTTCGCAGCATTCAACATTTAGATTTGGCTGAGCCGGCGATTGCTTTTTTGATTGCGCGTGAAATGGGGCACGTAATAGGCCGTCATCACAAAAGCAATGCAAAAACCAAATTATTATTTACCGTGCTGACCGGGGTTTTGTTTCCTGCAGTGAGTATATTGAGTGCCTCCAGCGCAGCTGCACAGGTTTCAACGGCGACCACGGTGCTAACAAGTGCAGCTTCAACCTTGACCTCATACGTGGGCTCGGAAGTGGCGCTCTCTAGAATCAAGCCTAATCAACTTGCTGAGGCTGATGATATTTCGGTTACGTTACTAGAATACGAGGGTTTGAGCAAAGTCGATATTGCACAGGCGCTGGATTTCATTGTGGACAATGAAAATAGTATTGGCTGGGAAAAAGATTTGAACCAATCAATCGCTCATGTAAGGGAGCTCGCTGGCGAGCCGATAGAGATGATAGCGGAACTAGAACCACTGCCGGATGATGATTGGATTGCGGATGATGATGTAGCGCTTGTGTTAGAAGCTAGCAATGAAGAGGTATTAAATCATTTAGCCAATGCTGAGAAAGTTACGCAACCGGCTCAGCCAGTAGCGTTGGAACAACCATCGATAGCACAACAGAAGGTAACTTTAATCACTAACGAAAGTTTTGCTGGAAATCATTTTCAAGTAACGCATTTAGATGAGGCGATAGCTACTTCGGCAACGATTAAGCCTACAGGGTTGAAAAAAAAGATGAACAAAAAAACCAAGCTCAAAAAAGGCAAAACCAAATTAACGAGCAAAACAAAGAAAAATTTGGCTCAATCAACCAAAAGGTTAGTGGTTAAGGATACTAAACCTCCTACCACAAAAACCAAACTAAAAAAAGTAAGCTCAGCGAACAAAATCGTGTCGTCAGAACGTAAATCCAGTCAAAAAAATTAAATATATCTAAAGTAGAATTAATTTGTAAGGTTTTGCAATGGATGTCGACTAACCTCCTGTGGAATGTGTTGGATCTATTTCATCACCTTGCGCGTATAGATTAATTCTACCTTTCTATACAGAGACGGTAGATTCTTACAACTAATTTTAAAGAGGAATTACCATGTCTAATCAAACTTCTACATTACGTAATGGCGCTATGATTGCACTCGGCGCAGCTGCATTAATATTATCTGGTTGCGCAAGCAGTGGTGCAAATACAGCAGCTAACAGCGCGACAGGTGTCTGCGTAGGTGTTAACTCATGTAAAGGCACGAGTGCTTGTAAAACCGCAGGTAACGCATGTAAGGGTAATAACGCATGTAAAACTGCAAAAAATGCATGTAAAGGTCAAGGCTCTTGCGCAGTTGCTGCTAACGCATGCAAAGGCCAAAACGCTTGTGCTGGTCAAGGTCATTTGGCTTTAACTGGTGCTGAGTGTGACGCTAAAGGCGGACACATGGTTTAAGTAAGCTGGTTTATAGGACGGATATGATGGTATATCCGTCCTATTCTCAGTCTGGTCAGATGAATGACTTAACTGCTAAAATGATTCATTGATTATTTCGAGATAAAAATGTGTGAAAACCCTCCATTTTTAGGTTATGGCTTAGGCCTACGCACAGAGCATTACAATACAATTCTGGAGACCAAACCCAATATAGACTGGTTTGAAGCCCTCTCCGAAAATTACATGATTCCTGGCGGCAAGCCGTTGCATTTTTTAGATCGTATTCGCGCCGACTATCCTATCGTCATGCATGGCGTTTCGCTTTCTATCGGCTCTACTGCACCAGTCGATTTGGACTATTTGCGCGATTTGCGCCAATTGGCAGATCGAGTTCAACCCGCTTGGATTTCTGATCACCTTTGCTGGACAGGGGTGCATGGTCAAAATATCCATGATTTATTACCCTTGCCCTATACCGAAGAAACCGC
>JBQTJZ010000092.1:0-20432 GCA_052386615.1 Methylophilaceae bacterium | reverse complement strand
GTGGCGCCATGCTGTTAATTTTATAGGCTTGCAGCCAATCTTCCGTATCGGTATGCCCTAAGCCGCTATCAGGATAAACGCCCGCATTGTTAATCAGATTGATGCTTTGGCGCTACAGCTTAACCATAGGGCGATTGACGTGCTGATTAACAATGCGGGCGTTTATCCTGATAGCGGCTTAGGGCATACCGATACGGAAGATTGGCTGCAAGCCTATAAAATTAACAGCATGGCGCCACTCAGAATGGCAACTGCATTTACCCCACACTTGGCGAAAGGTCAGCTTAAAAAGCTCGCTACACTTTCCAGCAAAATGGGGAGTATTGACGATAACACCAGTGGCGGTAGCTATATTTATCGCACCAGCAAGGCAGCTGTGAATATGGTGATGAAAAGCCTTGCAATTGACCTGAAACGGCTTGGCATTGCGGTAGTGACGCTGCACCCGGGCTGGGTGAAAACCGATATGGGCGGACCAAATGGGCTAATTAACACGCAAATCAGCGTAACAGGCTTGCGTCAGGTTATCGATCATTTAAGCTTAGCCAGCACCGGCAAGTTTATTGCCTATGATGGCAAAGAAATTAACTGGTAGACAATATTTACCCTGTTTAACCCCATGACCGCATCGAATTAATAATACGTTCGCACATTGTGTTGCAACCAAGCTTACACCATAATGAAGCCAACATTAACCCGTTAGCGAGCGTATTGTATGGCTTCCGATAACTTGAGTTTTGTCTATCATTCGGGCAATAGTTTTTTGAAAGTAGAAAAAAATTTAGCCGATAAACCTTATGCTATTGTCGGCGTGCCTTACGATGGCGCAGTAACGAATCGCCCCGGCGCGCGTTTTGGACCAGATGCGATTCGTCGTGCCAGTCACATGTTGTGCGATGGCACGCATCCGCATTTCGATGTTTCGCCCATTGAAGTATTGACCGATTTGGGTGATATGGTGCTGCCCAATACAGCGCTGGAATCGGCACGTAAAGTCATGGAAACTTTGGCTTTTGCCGCGATGCAAAAACATCATGTGCTTTTTATTGGCGGCGATCATTCCATCACACTTTCATTGTTGAGAGCCCAGCGTAAACTGCTTGGAAAACCGCTGGCACTGATTCATTTCGATGCACATTGCGATACCTGGCAAAACCACTTTGGCGAACCTTCTGGTCACGGCACTTGGACCTATGAAGCGATTCGGGAAGGCTTGGTGATTCCCACAGCAACAGTACAAATTGGCATTCGCTCGGCAGGCGAAAAAGCGGCACGTGACTATGTAAACACCGTGGGTGGCCGCGTGTTTACTGCACGCGAACTACGTGGGTGTGAAAATGATCAACAACTTAAATTTTTGCTGGATGAAGTACGCGACCGCATTGCCAAAGCAGGCAGCCCACCGACTTATCTAACCATAGATATAGACTGCCTAGACCCCGCCTTTGCGCCCGGCACCGGTACGCCAGAGCCAGGAGGATTAACCACGAACCAAGTACTGACGATTTTAGAAGCGCTTTACGACTTGCCATGGGTAGGTATGGATTGCGTGGAAGTTGCCCCCGTGTACGACCACGCCGAACTCACCAGCAACGCCGCCGCCAACTTTGTATGGACCTATTTATGTGGGTTAATTGCTGCTAAAAATAAAAAAGGTTACACTTAAGCAGAATAATAATATTATTAATCATCTAGGCATAATGAGCAGTTATTTGCTGCTTAGTCATTACTTTGAATATCAGTTTAAGGAGTTACTTTGAAAGATTTTCTACTTCAGTCAGCCAAATTTGCTGTCGTATTATCACTACTTGGTATTGTAGGGTTTGGCATATACAAAGGCGTCGAGTTAACACGCCAGAAATTTCAATATGAAACAATCTTAGCAATTCCCAAAAACTGGAATCAACTCACTTTGCATTCACTAGAAAATGTGAAAACCACGCTTGTTACTAAATGGCAAGACGGAATTCTATCTTACCAATTTGGATTAAAAGGCTACCCAGCAGCTTTCACACAAGCGAACAACAGCCCTTGTAATAGCTCATCAAAATTTATTCTAACTTTTTTGGATAAAAATGGCTTCAAGATTTATGACCAACAAATTATGTTTTCTGAACTCAAGCAACTTGTTGATACCGCAGGAACGCCAGTAGGTTTGTCTGGAAAAGGGAGCACCTATAAACCTGCTGGTGTCTACGGAAAAGCTGTCTCTTGGGATGTTGTCTGGGTGCCTTGATTTTATCAAGCTTAACTTCTTTAATGCCATACTCGCCTGTGCCTGGAATCCCCAGTGGTCAATTGCAGATTGAGCTGAATGTGCCCTTGCCCTAGTAATCAAACTAGGAGAGGTTAGTGGCTCGTCACCATATGCTGATTAACTAAGTTTGCCAGCTTAATCGCGGCAGGCACAATTTCGTTAAGCGGCATATAGCCATAGCCCACCACCACGCCGCGAGCCGCCGGCGAAGCGATGTAATAACTGGAGAGTGGACGAATGTCAATGTGTTGCAAACGTGCTTCTGCCGCCAGTTTTACATCATCACAATAATCTGGCAAATGAATCACTAGGTGCAAACCCGCATCGGCGTTAGATAATCGAGCTGAAAAAAGTAACTGATGTTGCAGCGTATGCTGTAACAACGCGCGGCTTTGTCCATAGCGCGCGCGCACATTGCGTACATGCGTGGTGAAATGCCCAAGCTGAATAAAATCAGCCAGCGCAGCCTGCACCGCCATCTGTCCAGGCCTATGAATATCTGCTAACCCCACTCCAAACGGTGCGATCAAGTCTTGTGGCACCACAACATAGCCGATCCTAATCCCCGGATACAGCACTTTAGAAAAAGTGCCACAGTAAATCACACGATCATGATGATCTAAACCCTGCAAGCTCGCGATAGGGCGACCTTTGTAGCGAAATTCGCTGTCGTAGTCATCTTCCAATATCCATGCGCCTACTGAGGCAGCAAATTCAATCAGCAAGCGCCTGCGCGTAAGGCTCATGACCACATCGAGCGGATACTGATGCGATGGCGTCACATAAATGAGGCGTGGGTACGTTTGCAAATCGGCTAAACTTGGCGATATGCCATCGCCATCTACCTCTATCGGGCGCAAACTTAAATCATTCGATTCAAATACGCGCCGTGCTCCCCAATAACCCGGGTTTTCCATCCATACCATATCATTGGCATCTGCCAGCAAATTAGCACACAAATCCAGTGACTGTTGCGTACCCGCGGTAATCAGTATTTGTTCAGGCTGGCAGCGTACAGATCGTGAAACCCGCAGGTACTCTGCTAACACCTCTCTTAAGGGCTGATAACCGCCTTTACGCGCGTAATCCATAAATGCCGCTTGCGGCTTGCGCCAATATTTGTTTTGTAGCTTTTGCCAGATTTTGTACGGAAACACGCTAAAATCATTCGCACCTTCAATAAATTCCTGAATTTCATAGTGGGTGTCCGAGGGTGACTCTGTGAGCTTTACCCCGCGATCAGAAAGTCCCCGAGGCATGCTACCCAAATCCGTCTCACCCCTCGGCGTATCCATTTGGTGCGTTGGTAAAGTATCCGCAACTACCGTTCCGCTGCCGATACTCGCTTTTACATAGCCCTCGGCGAGTAATTGCTCGTAAGCGGCAATTACTGTGTTCCTCGAGCAGCCTATTTCTGCGGCCAAACTGCGCGAAGAAGGCAATTTGCCGCCGCCTTGCAATTGATGACTCAGAATCGCCAACCGAATCAACTCAAAGATGCGCCGATGTGTTGGCATATCTGCATTCGTGCTTGAGCCTAACGAGGTAAGCACAAGCTCTGTGAGTGGAATTTTCATCCGTTATTCAGTACTAAAATATAAAGTGGTTCTAATCATATTGCAAAAGTGGCTCTTTAACTAGGTCCAAATATTAGGTAAAGTAGACATATTGCATTATTTAGGGATAATCAAATGCTAGTGGGTGTGCCAAAGGAAATCAAAAATCATGAGTACCGCGTGGGGTTAACCCCCAATGGCGCGGCTGCACTGGTGCGCAACGGTCATCAAGTGCTGGTAGAAACCCATGCCGGTGCAGCAGTTGGTTTTGATGATGCCCTTTATGTGAATGCTGGCGCGAAAATCGCTGCCAATGCCGATGCCGTGTTTGCTAGCGCTGACATGATTGTAAAAGTAAAAGAGCCACAAGCAGTAGAATGCAAGAAATTACGCGCTGGACAAATTCTGTTTACTTACTTGCATTTGGCCCCCGACCCCGAACAAGCCAGAATGCTTATTGCGTCAGACTGTGTAGCCATCGCTTACGAAACCGTCACCGATGACCATGGCGGCTTGCCATTACTTAAACCCATGTCTGAAGTAGCTGGACGAATGTCCATTCAAGCAGGTGCGCATAGCTTAGAAAAAGCGCAAGGTGGGTCTGGCATGTTGTTACCGGGCGTACCGGGCGTAGCTCCCGCCAAGGTACTGGTATTAGGTGGCGGCGTAGTGGGCATTAATGCGGCGCGTATGGCGGCAGGTTTGGGTGCGGAAGTCACGATTATGGATATTTCTTTACCTAGACTTACCCAAATTGACAACGATTTTGGCAATGTGATGACAACCGAATATTCTACCCATGAACACATTTGTGAGCGTCTGCCAGAAACCGATTTAGTGATTGGCGGTGTACTGATTCCAGGTGCAGCTGCGCCAAAGCTGATTACAAGAGACATGCTAAGGCTGATGCGCCCTGGCTCAGTGATTGTCGATGTGGCTATTGACCAAGGCGGCTGTTTGGAAACTAGTCATGCCACCACACACCAAGACCCTACCTATGTGGTTAACGGCGTGGTGCATTATTGCGTGGCCAATATGCCAGGTGGCGTGGCACGCACCTCTACCCTTGCACTCACTAATGCTACCCTGCCATTTGTGATAGCATTAGCCAATAAAGGTTATCGAAAAGCGCTAGAAGATGACGCTCACTTACGTAATGGCTTGAATATTCATCGTGGTGAGGTTACTTATGCGGCAGTGGCGAAAGAACTGGGTTACGAGCTTGCTACCATGTAACCAAAACATACAAAAAATATGAAGCCCAAACGCCCGATTATTGGTATTCCCGCCTGCATCAAAATGCTGGGCGAGCACCCGTTTCACGCAGTGGGTGCAAAATATGTAGAAGCTGTTATGAATGCCGCCGGGGGAATTCCGTTGTTATTGCCCGCGATTGGCGATAGACAAGATATTGCAACGATATTGGCCTTAGTAGATGGCGTACTATTAACTGGCTCGGTATCCAACGTAGCGCCTGAACGTTACCAAAAAACTTTGGCGCATGCTGATTTAGCCTTGGATACGGCACGTGACGCGACAACGTTGCCACTGATTAGCGCAGTGATCGCCGCCGGCAAACCCTTACTTGGTATTTGCCGTGGATTTCAAGAGCTGAATGTAGCCTATGGTGGCACCTTGTATCAAGAAGTGCATGCCCAAAGTCATTTAATGGATCATCGTGCTAAAAATGGTAGCCTTGTATTGCAGTATGGTCCTGCGCATGCCGTTAAGCTTGCTAAAGGTGGGTTTTTACAACAGCTATTGCATACAGATGAAATCATGGTCAATTCGATTCATGGACAAGGCATTGACCAATTAGGGGATGATTTATCGGTGGAAGCAACTGCGCCAGATGGATTGATTGAGGCGATACGCGTGAATAATGCCAAGAATTTTGCGTTAGCGGTGCAATGGCACCCAGAATGGAAAGTGACTGAAAATGCACAGTACATGGCAGTCTTTAAGGCATTTGGGGATGCCTGTAGAGTAGAGTAAAACAACAACCGAACACACTAACAGGTGGAATATGGATACAGCAGATATTGCAAACAGTAAGCAAGTAGTCGAGCGTGAAAACGCAGGCTTTAACAAAATGGATGCCTGGCTGAATGAAAATGGGGTGACTGAAGTCGAGTGCCTAGTTCCGGACATGACGGGTATTCCACGCGGCAAAATTCTACCCCGTGGTAAGTTTCATGAAGATCGTGGTATGCGCTTGCCAGAAGGCGTTTTAGGTATGACAGTGACTGGTGATTATCCTGAAGATGACGCTTTTAACAGCGTCATCCACGAGACTGACCGCGATATGGTGTTGCGCCCAGATCCAGATACCGCATGCATTGTGCCTTGGGCGGCAGATCCTACCGCTCAAGTCATACACGACTGTTTCACCTTTGATGACCAGTTGGTGAAATATGCACCACGCTCTGTATTGCGCAGAGTGCTCGCCCTGTATGCAGCTAAAGGCTGGAAGCCAGTAGTTGCGCCAGAACTCGAATTTTATATTGTCGCCCGTAATACCGACCCTGATTTACCGCTACAACCTCCCATCGGTCGCAGCGGACGCTCTGAAGCTGGACGCCAAGCCTATAGCATTGACGCAGTAAACGAATTTGACCCGCTGTTTGAGGATATTTACGACTATTGCGAAAAACAAAAACTCGATATCGATACGTTGATTCATGAAGTCGGCACGGGTCAACTGGAAATTAATTTTTTGCATGGCGACCCCTTAGAGCTCGCTGATAGCGTGTTTTTGTTTAAACGTACGGTGAGAGAAGCTGCTTTTAGACATGATATGTACGCTACTTTTATGGCAAAGCCGATGGCAGATCAGCCTGGCTCGGCCATGCACATTCATCAAAGCGTGCTAGATATCAAAACAGGTAAGAATATATTTTCTAACGAAGACGGTAGCGATACCGAGACGTTTATGCACGCCATCGGTGGCTTGCAAAAATATCTACCCGCCTCCATGGCATTGCTCGCCCCTTTTGTAAACTCATATCGCCGTTTGGTGCGCGATACCGCCGCCCCCATTAACGTGCAATGGGGTCGTGATAACCGCACCGTTGGTATTCGCGTGCCTGAAGCCACACGTGCCGGGCGGCGATTAGAGAATCGCGTAGCGGGCGTGGATGCCAACCCCTATATTGCTTTGGCCACTTCATTGGCTTGCTGCTATCTTGGCATGGTAAATAAAATCGAACCCACCAAAGAATTGATAGGCAACGGCTATTCGCATGAATACGAGCTGCCGCGCAGCTTGAATGAGGCCATTGATTTGTTACGTGAAACCCCCGATCTGCATGAAATTTTAGGGGAAAGCTTTATCACCTTGTATCTCTCGGTCAAAGAACTCGAGTACTCCGAATTTATGAAAGTGATTAGCCCATGGGAACGCAGACACTTATTACTACACGTGTGATTACATTGATTAATAAAACGGAAAATTGATAGAGTACCGCATCATGCTCGCGCAAACCAACCAAAGCAGTGAATATGACACATTGACGCTTAAACACCGCGACAGTGCGCACTACTTGCACCCGTTTACCGATACCAAGCAACTTGCCGAAAAGGGTGCGCGAATTATTACGCGGGGTGAAGGTATCTATGTTTGGGATTCTGATGGCAATAAAATTCTCGACGGCATGTCGGGGCTATGGTGTGTCAATGTGGGCTACGGTAGGCATGAGTTGGTCGATGCGGCTACCAAGCAAATGACCGAACTCCCTTTTTACAATAGTTTTTTTAACACCTCGGTCATTCCTGCTATTGAACTCACAACCCTGTTGGCAGAAATTACGCCGCCACAATTTAATCATTTCTTTTTAGGCAATTCTGGCTCTGAAGGAAATGACACAATTTTGCGCATGGTACGCCGCTATTGGGATATCAAAGGCCAGTCACAGAAAAAAACCTTCATCGCCCGTAAAAATGCCTATCACGGTAGCACGGTAGCAGGTGCTTCTCTAGGAGGCATGACTTACATGCATGAGCAAGGTGATTTGCCTATTCCGGGAATCGCACACATTGAACAACCCTATTATTTAGAACACGGCAAAGGGATAACACAAGAGGCTTTTGGAATTAAGGCGGCTGGCTGGCTGGAGGAAAAAATACTAGAAATTGGGGCAGACAAGGTAGCCGCTTTTATCGGTGAACCCGTGCAAGGAGCAGGCGGCGTGATTATCCCCCCCCCTGGCTATTGGCAGGAGATTGAGCGTATCTGCCGAAAATATGATGTATTGCTCGTTTCTGACGAAGTTATTTGCGGTTTTGGCCGTTTGGGCACATGGTTTGGCTGCGAATATTTTGGCTACCAGCCTGATTTAATGACCTTTGCCAAAGGCGTGACTTCAGGCTACATTCCCCTAGGCGGGGTAGCGGTAGGAAACCGTGTAGCCAAAGTGCTGATTGAAGAAGGAGGCGACTTTAACCATGGTTATACTTATTCTGGTCACCCAGTGGCATGTGCCGTTGCGATAGAAAACATTAAAATATTGCAACGCGAACGTATTGTTGAGCGCGTAGCAAACGATACCGCACCTTATCTGCACACATGTTTTTTGACACTTGCCGATCATCCCTTGGTTGGCTTAACAGAAACCTGCGGCTTAGTGGCTGGTTTGGTATTGATGCAAGATAAAACAACACAGACCATGTTCAATGCAGAGGAAACTGTAGGCATGATTTGCCGTGGTCATTGCTTTGCTAATGGCGTGATTATGCGCGCCGTGGGCGACCGCATGATTATTGCCCCTCCGCTGGTGATTAGCCATGCCGAAATCGATACAATGATTGCGCTTATCCGCACTTCATTAGATAACACTTTGCAGGATGTGCAAAAGCTGGGATTGATCCATTAAATTTGCAGTAATGTCGCTCATTAAAAGTATCAATTTAATATGGTAGTCGCTAATTACATGCTGTAAGATTATGTGGGAGAGAGGCTTGATCGTAGGTGCTTGATAAGCGTCCACTAGCATATAACGATGGCTGAACCGAAAAAATTGTGTTTTTCTTTCTATGATTAGTCTTTAACTATTTTAAGGAGTAACGAAATTATGAATTTACCCTACAAAAATGTCTGGCTTGGCTTACTTTTAGGCTTGGCCGGGTTGGGGTTGGTTTCCTGCGGCAACCAATCTGATGATGGCGCGAGCACTGCCGGAGCCGAAGAAGAAAAGATTCTTAATATTTACAATTGGTCTGATTATATTGCGCCAGATACGATTGCAAATTTTGAGAAAGAGACCGGCATTAAAGTACGCTACGACATCTTTGACAGCAATGAAATCCTACATGCCAAGCTTATTGCTAAAAATACCGGTTATGACATTGTCGTGCCAGGCTCAAACTGGGCAAAATTACAGATAGAAGGCGGCTTATTGCAAAAACTGGACAAAAGCAAACTTCCAAACTGGAAAAATTTAGATGAAGGTATTCTGAAACTGATGGCAGAGCTTGATCCAGGCAATCAGTACTTGATCGACTGGATGTGGAGTTACAACACCGTCGGCATTAATGAAGATAAAGTAAAAGAAGCTCTGGGTGACACTCCCATGCCAGACAATGCCTGGGATTTGATATTTAATCCCACCTATACCAACAAGCTTAAATCATGCGGAATTGCTTTCTTGGATACCCCATCTGATGTGTTCCAAGCAGCGCTACATTACCTAGGTAGGTCAGTATATAACGGCGCACCAGAAGACTATCAAGCCGCTTTCGAAATGTTGATGAAGGTTCGTCCAGATATCAAACGATTCTCTTCTGGCGGTCAGATTGATGATTTAGCGGGTGGCAATCTTTGTGTAGCCTTTGGTTGGGCTGGCGATTTTAACTTGGCACGCAAACGCTCGATTGAAAATAAAGCTGAGCAAAAAATTGTTGCACTACTCCCAAAAACAGGCGGGTTGATCTTTATGGATACCATGGCGATACCTGCGGATGCTAAACATGTAGATAACGCCCATAAATTCATGGACTACGTGATGAGACCAGAAGTGGCTGCCGCCATTACTAACGAAGTCACCTATGCCAATCCAAACCGGGCAGCAACAGAATTTGTTGACCCAGAAATTAGAGACAACAAAACGGTTTACTTATCGGATGAAGATATCGCAAAACTAGTACCGCCTGGCATTGAAGACAACAAAACGCGTCGTAATATGACCCGTCTGTTCACACAATTCAAAACAGGGACTTAAACCCTACCATTTGAGCGAGTAATAGCACACGCTAGGTTTTTAGTAAGCGTGTGCTATAGATTGGCTATTTTTAAATTGACGACTTATTGGATATTAATTTATTAACCCTGAGGTTATTATGGCAACAGCACCAAAACCTAACGTGGACAACCACCCTGTCGAAAAACAAGTGTTGCTTAGGGTAGAAGGGTTAACCAAAATCTATGATGGTGCTGTTAAAGCCGTAGATGATGTTTCGTTAACGGTAACCAAGGGGGAGATTTTTGGTTTGCTGGGTGGTTCGGGCTGTGGAAAATCAACCTTACTGCGTATGCTGGCAGGATTTGAAACGCCCACAAAAGGTAAGATTTTTCTAGAAGATCAAGATATTACCAACCTCCCTCCTTATCAACGCCCCATCAATATGATGTTCCAGTCTTATGCACTTTTCCCGCACTTAAGTGTTTGGGAAAATATTGCATTTGGCTTAAAACGTGATGGCATGCCCAAAGATGAAATTGCTGCTCGCGTTGAAGCCATGCTTAATCTGGCTCAACTAAACAAATATGCACAACGCAAACCGCATCAGTTATCGGGTGGGCAACAGCAGCGTGTAGCACTGGCACGCAGTCTCGCCAAACGCCCGAAATTATTATTATTGGACGAACCACTGGGCGCGCTGGATAAAAAACTGCGTGAAACCACGCAACTCGAACTGGTCAATATTATTGAAGATGTAGGGGTCACTTGTGTGCTCGTCACCCATGATCAAGAAGAAGCGATGACGATGGCCTCGCGTATCGCGGTAATGGCGGAAGGCTATTTCTTGCAAGTAGGAATACCTGATGAAGTCTATGAAATGCCTAATAGCCGTCAAGTGGCGGATTTTATTGGCAACGTGAATATGTTTGAAGGAGTGGTAGAAGAGGACGAAGCCGATCATGTGATCGTGCGTTGCCCCGAATGTGTGCACTACGTCGGTCACGGTATTAGTGGCAATAAAGGCATGAGTGTAGGCGTTGCGCTACGTCCCGAGAAAATAATTCTGACGAAGGAAAAGCCTAAGGGAGCCTATAACTGGTGTGAAGGCGAAGTGGTAGAAATTGTCTATTTTGGCGACCACACCACCTATCATCTCAAACTCGCCAGCGGCAGAATCATTAAAGCGCAAGAAATTAACAATACACGTGACTTAAGCTGTGGCCTTACCTGGGGTGACCACGCCTATATGCACTGGAATAATTTGGCTATGGTTGTGCTAACGCATTAACCATCTGCCTATTAATTGAAGGGATAGCCCGCATGGATAAATTAAAGCGTTATTGCCAAAGCCTGTTTCAAGGCAATAAGCTCGTTATCGGCATTCCTTATGGCTGGTTCTTATTGTTGGTGGCCATCCCAATACTGATTGTACTTAAAATCAGCCTGTCTGAAATGGAACAAGCTTCAGTATCTAGCATGATTAGCTGGAGCGAGGGCTGGCCTACCATTAAGCTTAATTTTTCCAGCTATCTGTTTCTTGGTAGTGATGCTCTCTACATCAAAACTTATCTGTCTTCGCTTAATTACGCATTGATTACCACCGTAATTTGTTTGGCCATTGGTTACCCATTTGCTTATTTCATGGCGCGTTCGCCTAAACATCTACAACCTATGCTGCTCATGCTGATTATGTTGCCATTCTGGACATCATTTTTATTACGCATCTATGCTTGGAAAACTTTGCTAGTCAGCAATGGAGTCATTAATAATGTGTTCATCAGTTTGGGCATTATTGATAGCCCCATCGCCATGATGAATAATTCGTTTTCACTGCTGATTGGTATGGTCTACTCCTATTTGCCTTTTATGATTTTGCCTTTATACGCAAACTTGTCTAAACTGGATTTGCGCTATTTGGAGGCAGCAGCTGACTTGGGCACCAGCCCTTTTAAGGCATTTTGGCTGATTACCGTGCCTCTCTCGAAAGCAGGCATTATCGCAGGCTCGATGTTAGTGTTTATTCCTGCAGTAGGTGAATTTGTAATCCCCGAATTACTCGGCGGACCAAATACCTTAATGATAGGTCGCGTACTATGGGATGAGTTCTTTAGTAATAACGATTGGCCAATGGCAGCAGCTGTCGCTATCGTGATGATATTGCTGATATTAGTGCCGATGGCGATACTCAATAAATACCAAACCGAACAAACCGGAAGCAAAGCATGAGTCAATCCTCCAATAAAATTTTTGCTAAGGGCTGGATGGTGGCAGTCTATCTGTTCTTATACTTGCCGATTATCACGCTGGTTGTTTATTCGTTTAACGACTCAAGACTCGTCACCGTTTGGTCGCATGCCAGTACACGCTGGTATAGCGCGTTAATGAAAGATAGTGATTTAATTGCTGCGGTATTTTTATCGTTAAAAATTGCCTTTCTTTCCGCGTTAATGTCGGTATTTTTTGGCACCTTTACCGCTTATGCATTGCATCGCTACAATCGTTTTCGTGGACGCACCTTGCTCTCTTCTATGGCCAATACTCCACTGGTCATGCCAGATGTCATAGTCGGCTTGTCTCTTTTGCTGATGCTGGTTTCCATTCAGCACTGGCTAGGCTTTCCAGAACGCGGTCTATTCACTATTTTGCTCGGGCATGCTTTGTTGGGAACGGCTTATGCCGCAGTGGTCGTGAGCTCTCGTTTACGTGAGATGGATAGCAAGTTGGATGAGGCGGCCATGGATTTAGGCTGCAAGCCGTTGCAAGTATTTATGCTAGTCACGCTGCCATTACTGATGCCCGCTCTAGTCTCTGCATTCTTACTCACTTTTACGCTTTCATTTGATGATGTCGTCCTGTCATCCTTTTTATCAGGACCGGGCTATTCCACCATGCCAATGGTTATTTTTTCTCGCGCAAGATTGGGCTTAAACCCCACCATTAACGCGGTAGCAACCGTTACGATTGTCGTGGTCACTATCGCAGTAGTGGTATCGAGTTTGTATCAATCTCGACAAGAGCGACAACGTAAACGTGAAATGGCGTTGGCTTACAGCGATAAGAATACTTAGCGCCTCTTTTATTGAGCCGCATGATTTAGTTGCAAAATCAACTGTCGAACGTTTGTAAAAAACGACTTGAAACAAAATTATGAGTAAGCAAAACGACACCAAGCATCTGCCAGATTGGAAAGCCTTAAGCACCAATATCAAACTGGATGGTCGTGCCTTCATTAATGGTAGGCGCGTTGCGGCCATCAGCGGCGCAAACTTTGATTGTATTTCCCCCATCGATGGCAGAAAAATTGCCGAGATTGCGCGTGGCAATGCAGCAGATATTAATCAAGCAGTAGTGGCTGCACGCACTGCGTTTGAAGATGGTCGCTGGGCGAACAAAACCCCTCGCGAACGCAAGTTAGTCATGCTGCGTTTTAGCGAACTATTACAACAAAATGCTGAAACGCTCGCGCTCATGGAAACCCTCGACATGGGCAAACCAGTCAATTACAGCCTCAACGTAGATGTAAATGCCGCAGCCAATGCGTTAAGCTGGTTTGGCGAGGCGATTGACAAAATCTATGATGAAATTGCCCCTACGCCGCATTCCTCGCTAGCCCTCATTACCCGTGAGCCCATCGGTGTGGTTGGCGCAATCGTGCCATGGAATTACCCCATGCTGATGGCGTGCTGGAAAATTGCGCCTGCGTTGGCAACGGGTAACAGTATTATCCTCAAACCTTCCGAAAAATCTCCACTCACCGCCTTAAAACTGGCGGAACTTGCTATAGAGGCTGGTATCCCCGCGGGCGTATTGAATGTCGTTCCTGGTTTTGGTCAAGAAGCGGGCACTGCACTCGCCTTACATATGGATGTTGATTGCATCGCATTCACCGGCTCTACTCCTGTGGGAAAAATGATCCTGCAATATGCGGGGCAATCCAATCTCAAACGCGCCTGGACCGAACTAGGCGGTAAATCACCTTTTATTGTCTTTGCAGATGCCGATATTGATGCAGCTGTTGAATCATGTATCGCCTCGATATTTTTTAATCAAGGTGAAAGCTGTAATGCCCCTTCACGTTTAATTATAGATACGAGTGTACAAAAACAATTTTTGGATAAAGCCTTGCGTTTGATACCGACCTACCAACCTGCGAACCCATTGTATGCGGAAACCGTGATGGGCGCACTGGTAGACGAAACGCAGCTCAATACTGTTATGCGCTATATCACCGCTGGCAAAACGGAAGGGGCCCAATGCATTGCAGGCGGCAATCGGGTAATGGAGCACAGTGGCGGTTATTATGTTACCCCCACCATTTTTACCGATGTGACGCATGAAATGAAAATCGCACGTGAAGAGATTTTCGGGCCAGTACTTTCTGTGTTGAGTTTTGAGCGTGAAACTGAAGCTATCCGCATGGCCAACGACACCTCTTATGGTCTAGCAGCTTCAGTGTGGTCACGCGATATTAGCCGCGCGCACCAGACAGCACGCGCACTGCGGGCAGGTACTGTCCACGTCAATTGTTATGATGAGGATGATATTACCGTGCCATTTGGGGGCTATAAACAATCTGGCAATGGCCGTGATAAGTCGCTACATGCGTTCGATAAATATACAGAACTCAAAACAACCTGGATTAAGTTGGGTTAACTGCACGTTAATCGCCAAGCACCTTTACTATGATTGCCCAAACAATGCTAGCGCCCAGTTTTTACGAAGCCTCTCTGCCACAACCCCGCATTGCTTACCCCACACTAAACAGTGATGTCATTTGCGATGTGTGCATTGCTGGTGGAGGATTTATGGGCTTACATACTGCGCTAAACCTGCAAGAACAGGGTTTGAAAGTAGTGCTACTGGAAGCAGAGCGTATTGGTTATGGTGCATCGGGACGTAACGGCGGGCACGTTATTCCAGAATTCGGCGGTAGCCAATGCAACTTTGAAAAACATCTGGATATGGATAGCGCCAAGCGCGTTTGGCAAATCTCGCACATGGCGGCAGATAGCCTGCGTGCGCGCATTGCCAAATATCACATTGCCTGCGATTACCAAAGAGGCCATATTGAAGTGGCGATTACACCAAAGCATGAGAGACAGCTTAAAGACTGGCAAGCACATATCGCTAAGCATTATAGCTATAAAAATCAATGGATTAGTCAACAAGAAGTCTCGCAATATGTAGGCTCAAAACGTTATATCGCAGGGGTGCTGGATAACAATGGAGGGCATTTACACCCATTAAAACTGGCTTTGGGTTTGGCAGCAGCGCTAAAACAGGGGGGTGCTGAAATTTATGAGCATAGCGCTGTGAATTCTTGGATAAGTGAAGGTGACAAATTGCGCATCATCACCGCAATGGGTGAAGTCACCTGCAGAAATTTAGTATTAGGCTGCAATGTTGGCATAGAAAGTTTGCATACAGCGGCTGCACAAAAACTTGCCAAGCGCATTTTACCTGTGGGATCGTGGGTTATTGCAACGGAGCCTTTGAGCAAAGAAGAAGCTAATGAACTATTACCCAATCGTGCGGCCGTTGTAGATATGCGTTTTATTTTAGATTATTTTAGATTATCAGCGGACAACCGTATGATTTTCGGTGGTGGCTGCAGTTACACCGGCAAAGAAGCGCCGACCAATTTAATCACTCTAATGTGCGATAAAATGTTAAAAGTATTTCCTCAGTTAGCTACTAAAAAAATTGATTTCGGCTGGGGTGGCTTAATCGATATTTCTATGAATCGCATGCCCGATTTCGGTTTCGCTGGAAATAAAAATGTGCTCTACGCGCAAGGTTTTTCTGGCTCAGGCGTGGTAGCAACAAATGCGGCTGCCCAAATGATTAGCGAGGCTATTTTAGGCAACACGCAAAATTTAGCCATGTTCCAGCGCATCAGCCATACCTCATTTCGGGGTGGTAGATGGTTGCGTGGTCCAGTCACTGCGATAGGTATGCTTTATCACCGCGCACTGGATTTGTTTTAGAAAGCTTACTATGACACGCCCATTAAAAGATAGCACCCTTCTTCGCCAGCAATGTTTTATTGGTGGCACATGGCAAGATGCCGACTCAAAAATGACAATCGATGTAAGCAACCCGGCCACAGGCGAAACGATTGGCATAGTACCCAAAATGGGCGTTGCCGAGACGCGCCGTGCAATTGAGGCTGCCCATAGCGTGCAACCGCAGTGGCGGGCTAAAACGGCAGGAGAGCGTGCGCGAATTTTGCACAATTGGTTTGAGCTTATTTTGGCAAACCAAGAAGATTTAGCTGTTTTAATGACCACTGAGCAAGGCAAACCGCTGGCAGAGTCGCGTGGCGAAATTGCTTATGCAGCATCCTTTATTGAGTGGTTTGCCGAAGAAGGTAAACGCGTGTACGGCGATACTATTCCCGCTCCCCGCGCCGATGCTCGTGTGCTAGTATTGAAAGAGCCTATCGGCGTATGCGTGGCAATCACGCCTTGGAACTTTCCCGCTGCCATGATTACCCGAAAAGCGGGTGCTGCTTTGGCAGCCGGCTGTACTATGGTGATTAAACCTGCTTCGCAAACGCCATTTTCTGCGCTTGCCTTGGTGGAACTGGCAAATCGCGCGGGCATCCCTGCGGGGGTGCTATCCATCGTCACGGGAGCCGCTAAAGAGATTGGTGGTGAGATGACGAGCAATCCTTTGGTGCGCAAACTCAGCTTTACTGGCTCAACTGAGATCGGCATTCAATTATTGAAAGAATGCGCGCCAACCGTTAAAAAAACCTCGATGGAATTAGGGGGCAATGCACCGTTCATCGTATTCGATGATGCGGATCTAGATGCGGCTGTCACAGGAGTATTATTTTCTAAATTCCGCAACACAGGCCAAACCTGCGTGTGCGCCAACAGAATACTTGTGCAAGACGGCATTTATGAGATATTTGCCGCAAAACTTGCTGAAGCAGTTGCCAAGCTAAAGGTAGGGAATGGCTTGGAAGAGACGACTACGCAAGGGCCTATGATTGATGAAAACACGATAACAAAGGTAGAGCGGCTCATTGCAGATGCTAAAACTAAAGGTGCGATCATCGCTTTGGGCGGTACTCGCCACAGCTTAGGTGGCAGTTTTTTTACCCCAACCGTGTTGACCAATGTCAGCGCAGAAATGCTGGTGGCTAAAGAAGAAATTTTTGGCCCGGTTGCACCATTGTTCCGCTTCAAAACTGAAGCTGATGCCATCCATATGGCAAACGACACCGAATTCGGCCTAGCAGCCTATTTTTTCTCCAAAGACATCAGCCGCGTCTGGCGTGTGGCAGAGGCTTTGGAATACGGTATGGTGGGGATTAACACCGGTGCAATCTCCAATGAAATGTCCCCTTTTGGTGGCATGAAGTCATCGGGGCTGGGGCGTGAAGGATCTAAATATGGTATTGAGGATTACTTAGAAATCAAATATTTATGTATGGGAATTGCTTAATTTAGAGAGAAAATCATGGAGATGAAAGTACAGCAAAAACAGGATAATGTTGCACTAATGGCACGCCGTAGCACTGCTATTCCGCGTGGCATTGGGAACGCCCATGCCATTTTTGTCGAGCGTGCCTTGAACAGCGAAATTTGGGATGTGGAAGGGAAACGTTATATTGATTTTTGTGCGGGGATTGCTGTAGTGAACACAGGGCATCGCCATCCTAAAGTAGTGGCCGCCGTCGAAGCCCAGTTAGCACAATTTAACCATACCTGCTTTCAAGTGGTCGCTTACGAGCATTATGTTGCGCTTGCTGAACGCCTCAACAAATTAGCCCCTGGAGTAAGCCCCAAAAAAACCTTTTTTATGAATACAGGTGCCGAAGCAGTGGAAAATGCGGTCAAAGTGGCGCGCGCCGCGACTGGCCGCTCTGGTATTATCGCCTTTACCGGCGCGTTTCATGGACGCACCATGTTTTCTGTCGCGCTTACTGGAAAAATTGATCCCTATAAAAAAGGCTTTGGACCTTTTCCCGCCGAGATTTTTCATGTGCCATTTCCTCACCCTTTGCATGGTGTGAGCGAAGAGGATGCTATGCAAGCACTGCATACTTTATTCAAAAACGACATTGAAGTAAGCCGCGTGGCTGCTATTTTTATCGAACCGGTACAGGGTGAAGGTGGTTATATTCCTGCCTCGCCCACTTTTCTGAAACGCTTACGTGCGCTTTGCGATGAACACGGCATATTACTAGTAGTGGATGAGGTACAAACCGGCGTTGGGCGTTGTGGCAAAATGTTTGCGCACGAACATGCGGACATCGAGGCAGACATTATCACCATGGCCAAGGGATTAGGTGGCGGATTTACTTTATCTGCTATTATCGGCAAAGCCGAAGTGATGGATGCCGCAGTCCCCGGCGCGTTGGGTAGCACCTATGCTGGCAACCCGATTACGGTTGCCGCAGCGCATGCTGTACTGGATGTGTTAACAGAAGAAAATCTTTGTGTGCGCTCCATGCAAATAGGCGAGCGACTTCGTAACAGGTTCAACGCCATGCAAGCTAAATTTAGCTTTATTACCGAAGTGCGGGGGTTAGGGGCAATGACAGGTGTAGAGTTTTGTCACGACAACAATCCGCATAAACCTGCTGCTGTTATTGCCAATGCGCTCAAAACGGAGGCAGCAAAACGTGGCCTGCTGCTACTTAATTGCGGTATTTACGGTAACGTGCTTCGTGTCATGGTACCGCTCACAATTAGCGATGCCGTATTAGATGAAGGTATGCATATTCTTGAAGAAGCGCTCACTGCCATCACCCCATAAGAAACCATGTCAAGAATCAATACCTCTTTAGACTCATACTGGCTGCCCTTTACGCCAAACCGCTATTTTAAACAACACCCTAAAATGGTCGTTTCGGCTAAGGGCGCTTATTACACCACAGACCAAGGCAATCAACTATTCGATTGTCTGTCTGGCTTATGGTGTAGTCCGATTGGTCATGGTCATCCTAGGCTAGTGGAAACCTTTGCTAAACAAGCTGCTATCCTGGATTTTGCCCCCAGCTTTCAGGTGGGGAATCCTACGACATTCAAGCTTGCAGAGCGCATCGCCAGTATGGCGCCTGCTGGTTTAGACCGTGTGTTTTTTTGTAATTCAGGCTCAGAGGCAGTCGACACTGCACTAAAAGTTGCTTTGGCTTATCACGAGGCATGTGGCGATAGTAAGCGCACACGTTTTATCGGTCGTGAGCGTGCTTATCATGGTGTGGGGTTTGGTGGTATTTCAGTAGGCGGCATGGTGGCCAATCGCAAAGCCTACTCAGCCGCAATGTTGCCAGGTGTTGATCACCTGCCACACACCTGGGATCCTCTACATATGGCTTATTCCAAGGGGCAGCCCACATGGGGGGTGCATTTAGCGGATGATTTGGAACGCATCATTGGTTTGCACGACGCCTCTAACCTCGCTGCCGTCATTGTTGAACCAGTGCAAGGCTCAACAGGAGTCATCGTTCCCCCTATCGGCTATTTACAGAAATTGCGTGAAATTTGCACCAAGCATGGTATTTTGCTGATTTTTGATGAAGTGATTACCGGTTTTGGACGTTTAGGCGAGAACTTTGGTGCACAAAAATTAGAGGTACCCCCCGACATCATTACCTTTGCCAAAGCCGTCACCAACGGAGTCGTTCCACTAGGGGGCATTATCGCTAAGCGTGAAATTTACGAAGCCTTTATGCAAATTAACCAGCCAGAGCACATGGCAGAACTGTTTCATGGCTACACCTACACTGGTCACCCAATCGCCACAGCGCTAGGATTAGCTACTCTCGATATTATGCGTGACGAAGAATTGTTTAAGCGTTCAAACGCCTTAACACCTATTCTTGAAAGCGCAGTACACCGCTTAAAGGATGAAACGGGCGTAACCGATATTCGCAATTTTGGCCTAGCCGCAGCAGTGGATTTAGCCCCATTCAGCCAACCTGGTTTGCGCGCATTTAAAATATTTGAACATGGTTTTGCACATCACCACTTGTTCCGCATTACGGCGGATACCATTTCACTTGCCCCCCCGTTTATCAGCAGCCCAGAGGAAATTGAAACCATGGTGGACGGCTTAAGAAGCGCGATTCGCGCGGTAAAAGAATAATGTTTTTTAGGAATTAAAGGATGGCAATTAAAATCACTCCTCATTGGATTAATGGCAACACACACCGGCCAAAAGATGGTCGTTTTGCCCATGTATTCAACCCCGCCACTGGCGCAGTAACCAGCCACGTGCCGCTAGCCACTGTCAGTGAAGTGGGAACTGCCGTAGCCGCAGCAGTGGCAGCATGGCCAGCGTGGGCTACTACCAGCCCGCTACGTCGTTCGCGCGTCATGTTTAAATTCAAAAATCTGCTCGAACAGCATGCTGATGAAATTGCAACACTGATCTCGCAAGAACACGGGAAAGTATTCGCAGATGCCGCAGCTGAATTTCAGCGTG
>JBQTJZ010000091.1:0-3347 GCA_052386615.1 Methylophilaceae bacterium | reverse complement strand
GTGCTGGAGAACTGATGGTATTTTGTGCAGCGATGGCTGGCGCAGGTTTGGGTTTCTTATGGTTTAACGCTTACCCAGCAGAAGTGTTTATGGGAGATGTAGGGGCGTTGGCATTAGGGGCTGCCTTAGGCGTGGTGGCGGTGATTGTGCGGCAGGAGATAGTTTTGTTCATTATGGGTGGAGTATTTGTGATGGAAACGTTATCGGTAGCCGCGCAGGTAACTTACTTCAAGTATACCAAGAAAAGATATGGTGAAGGACGACGCATTTTCTTGATGGCGCCACTGCATCATCACTATGAGCAAAAAGGCTGGAAAGAGACACAAGTGGTGGTGCGGTTCTGGATTATTACCATGATGTTGGTGTTGGTTGGTCTTGCTACCTTGAAATTGAGATAGCACTCTTGAAAATAAATCTTAAACATAAACATGTATTGGTGTTAGGCCTTGGTGAAACCGGGCTTTCAGCACTCCGCTGGCTGCGCATACAAGGAGCAGAAGTGAGTGTGGCGGATACACGCAGCAATCCCCCTAGCGTTGCTGTGGTAAGGGCGGAAATGCCGGAAGTGGGCATTTATTTAGGCGTGTTTGATAGTACTGTTCTAACAAAGGCAGAATTGATTGTAATCAGCCCGGGTATTGCATTAAGCGAGCCCGCAGTGCAGGCAGCGATTACGCAGGGTGTGCAGGTGCTTGGTGATATTGAATTATTTGCACAATATCGTTCAAAAAGATCCAAAGTAATCGCTATTACTGGAGCGAATGGTAAAACCACAGTAACGACTTTAGTGGGCGAAATGTGTAAAGCGGCTGGGTTAAGAACGATTGTGGCAGGTAATATTGGGCTACCGGTATTAGCAGCGCTAATGATGGAAGAGCCAGATATCTATGTGCTGGAGCTTTCAAGTTTTCAGCTAGAAACCACTTCCAGCTTGGAGGTGGATGCCGCAACCATGTTGAATTTAACCGAAGACCATATGGATCGCCACGCGGATCTGCCGAGTTACGCAGCGGCCAAAGCGCGTATTTTTTATCATGCTCAGCATCAAGTGCTTAATCGTGACGATGCTTGGAGCATGGTAATGGCGCGCCCAAGTTTAAGTTTGCATACTTTTGGGTTGGACACGTTCGATTCCAATCAGCATGAGCACGATTTTGGCATTAAGCATGTGGGCGATCAAAGCTGGTTATTCCAGGGGACACATCAACTTATTAATACAGCAGATTTACACATTAAAGGGGCTCATAATGCTGCCAATGCTTTAGCTGCACTGGCGCTCTGCCGAGCCATTGGCTTGGAATATGCGCCGTTATTGAACGCATTGTACAACTTTAAAGGGCTACCACACCGGGTGGAATGGGTCGCTAATATCGATGAGGTCGATTATTTTGATGACTCTAAAGGAACAAATGTCGGCGCGACCTGCGCAGCACTATCGGGGTTTCCACAGAAGGTAGTATTGATTGCAGGAGGTGATGGCAAAGGACAGGATTTTGCGCCACTTAGTTCACCGGTGAAAGACAATGCACGGGCAGTAGTACTGATTGGTCGAGACGCACCTATGATGGAAAAAGTACTTTTGGAAACGCATGTCCCCATCTATCACGCCAACGATATGCAGCAAGCGGTAAACATTGCGCAACACACGGCGTTGGCTGGAGATGCCGTATTACTATCCCCTGCTTGTGCCAGCTTTGATATGTACAAAGATTATGTGCACCGCGCAGAGGTTTTTGTGAGTGCGGTTAAGCAGCTACAAGCATCAGACAAGGTGGCTATATGTTAAGTCCCGTCATGCAATCGCGTGAGCGTATGAATGTTCCCAATTATGATCAGTTGCTATTGTGGATAACCTTAATTTTGCTGGGTTTGGGTTTGGTAATGGTGTATTCCGCCTCAATTGCAATTGCCGAGGCCGATAAGGCAGTGGGACATCAAAGTACCTACTACTTAATTCGTCAGAGTATTTTTATTGTGATTGGGTTAAGCGCGGGCTTCGTTACTTTTCAAATCCCGGTTCAGTGGTGGCAGAAAATGGCACCTTACTTGTTTTTATTCGGCATTACATTATTAGTATTGGTGCTTATTCCCGGCATAGGCCGCAGCGTTAATGGTAGCCAGCGTTGGCTTTCTTTATTTGTGATTAACTTGCAACCTTCTGAGTTAATGAAGTTATTTGCGGCAATTTATGTTTCAGACTATGTCGTACGCAAATCCGCACAAATGGATAGTTTTGTACGTGGTTTTTTACCCATGGTTGCGGTGATGGTGCTAGTGGGCTTTCTGCTATTACGCGAACCGGATTTTGGTGCATTTGCGGTGATTGCGGCGATTTCAATTTCTATCCTGTGGATAGGCGGCATCAATGCTAAAATTTTCGCCGGCTTGCTGGCGCTGTTGCCAGTGGCCATTTTTATCCTCATCAAAAGTTCGCCATACCGTATGCAGCGGGTGATTGGATTTATGGATCCATGGGCAGACCCATACGGTAAAGGATACCAACTTTCGCATGCGCTTATTGCTTTTGGTCGCGGAGAGTGGCTAGGCGTGGGTTTAGGCGCAAGCGTAGAGAAGCTACTTTATTTGCCAGAAGCACATACCGATTTTTTACTTGCTGTGATAGCAGAGGAACTCGGTTTTGTCGGCGTACTCGCCATATTAGGTTTGTTTACATGGGTGGTGATACGTGCTTTTGGTATCGGCAAAGAAGCGGTTGCCAATGAGCGCTACTTCGCGGCCTTGTTGGCGCAAGGGCTAGGGGTGTGGATAGGCGTGCAAGCCATTATAAATATTGGTGTAAATATGGGTGTATTACCAACGAAAGGCCTGACACTACCACTGCTTTCATTTGGTGGCAGCGGTATTTTAGCCAATTGTATCGCCATGGCTGTGTTGCTTAGAATTGACTATGAAAACCGTCGACTGCAGAAGGGTTTGCCAGCATGATGTTTTCATCTCCAGTCACAAATCAGGCTAAAGGCACGTTGATGGTAATGGCGGGGGGCACAGGTGGGCATGTCTATCCTGCCATGGCGGTAGCAGATTATTTGCAACCACTGGGCTGGCGCATTGTCTGGCTGGCTACCGAAGGTGGAATGGAGAACCGTCTGATAGAAGGTAAAAACTATAGTAAAGCCATGATGAGTATGCGTGGTGTGCGTGGAAAAGGCTGGTTGGGTTGGTTAATACTGCCATTCAAACTGATGCTTGCCTTTAAGCAAAGTTTTTTTGCTATCTACCAATATAAGCCAAATGTGGTGTTAGGGATGGGCGGTTTTGCTGCTTTTCCAGGCGGGCTAATGGCAAAACTATTGGGTAAACCGCTGGTGATTCATGAGCACAACTCG
>JBQTJZ010000090.1:0-1879 GCA_052386615.1 Methylophilaceae bacterium | reverse complement strand
GGATCTGCAGGCATCAATTGCGGATGCGGAAAACGGTCATCAATATATTCATTGATAATATTCGCTTCAGATAATACTAAATCACGCTCAACCAATACTGGTACCGCGTTGTATGGATTAAGTACTGCTAAATCTTCGGGCTTATTGGCCAAGTCAACATCAATCACCTCAAAATCCATTCCTTTCTCGAACAGGACAATGCGGCAACGATGGCTGTAAGGATCTACCGAGCCAGAATAAAGTTTCATCATAATGTTTATACTTTCTAAAGTGCTTTTTAAAATGCTTAAGGGTGTTATTTGTACTTAACTAATATCTTTCCAGTATTCTTTTTTAAGTTTTCTTACTAATACAAGCAATCCCCCTAAAAACAACAATACCCAAATGCCTATGTGCTGACGTTGCTGCTTTGCTGGCTCAGCCATAAACGCCATATAATTGGTTAAATCAGCCACGTAGGTGTCATATTCCGCCGGACTTAATTTGCCAGGCTTGATCAATTCCAAAGAACGAGTCTCTTGATTCAGCGCTTGTTCGCCTTGCAATTCATACAGCACATGCGGCATCGCCGCTTTATCAAATACGATATTGTTCCAGCCGTTTGGAGTTGTCTCATCACGATAAAACCCACGCATATAGGCATACACCCAATCTGCACCACGTGCACGAACCTCGACCGACAAATCCGGGGGCGCGACCCCAAACCACTTTTTGGCATCTTTAACACTCATCGCAACCTGCATGGTATCGCCTACTTTTTCGCCAGCAAATAAAAGGTTATCTTTAATCTGTTTTTCTGTCAGACCAATATCCACTAGTCGGTTATAGCGCATGTAATTAGCGCTATGGCAATTGAGGCAATTGTTAATAAATGTGCGTGCGCCGCGTTGCAACGAGGCCTGGTCACTTGGGTCAATAGGTGCAGTTACGCCAATTGAAGCTTGATTAGCAAATACGATGACCGGCAAAAAAACTAACCCTATCAGTAATTTTTTCATACTTATTTCGTTACCCTTTCTGGCTCTGGTTTCGTTTTATCTTTTGTGGTGTACCAAGGCATGAGGATGAAAAACAAGAAGTAAATTGAAGTAAAAATGCGCGCTACCACGGTGGCACGATCTGCGCCACCAAGCCAATCACCAAACTGACCCCAAACATTCGATGGTACAGTGCCTAGGTAACCAAGCACGATGAAGCTTAGCACAAATGCAGCTAACCATTTTTTATACAGTGTGCCACGATAACGAATCGATTTCACCGGGCTCTTATCTAGCCAAGGTAGCAAGGCAAATATCATGACCGACAAACCCATTGCTGCCACACCGGGAAACTGTGAATTCATCACAGGGGGAATTGCTCTTAGAATTGAATAATACGGCGTAAAGTACCACACTGGTGCAATATGTTCCGGTGTTTTTAATGAGTCGGCAGCAATAAAATTATTCGCCTCTAGGAAATAACCGCCCATTTCAGGCGCGAAGAAAACAATGACCGCAAATACGATTAAAAAAACCACGACGCCTACTAAGTCTTTCACTGTGTAGTAGGGATGAAATGGAATACCATCTAGTGGAACCCCCGTTTTCTTGTCTTTGTGCACTTTTATTTCAATGCCATCTGGGTTATTCGATCCCACTTCATGTAGCGCAATGAGATGCACCATCACTAGACCCAATAAAACCAGCGGTAGCGCAATCACATGAAAAGCAAAAAAGCGATTCAGGGTAGCATCCGATATCAGGTAATCGCCACGTAACCATTCAGACAAATCAGGGCCTATAAAAGGAATGGTGCCGAACAAGTTCACAATCACTTGAGCGCCCCAATATGACATTTGCCCCAAAGGGAGTAAATACCCAAAAAACGCTTCGCCCATTAA
>JBQTJZ010000089.1:0-8461 GCA_052386615.1 Methylophilaceae bacterium | reverse complement strand
CATAGCTTAAATTGGTCCAGCCAGCCACTAAACTTAGCCAAAGGATGCTCTTTGGTAGCTTAAAAATATCACGCCAATGTTTGGCAAATATAATGCTGGCAATCGTCGTGGCGATGCAATAAGTATAAAAACTTGAAGCCACGCCAGATACACCGGCCTCTGCCATTAAACGATACGGATACCAAATAATGCCCCAGCAAAAAGCACCAAACAGCAGGCCAAATATCGCCAAGGCGTTTTTATTACTATTAATCAATATCCATCCTAAATTATAATACGACCTATGAATCCACATTTAAGCCTGTTACAGCCCTACCCATTCCAGCGTCTGCGCGATTCATTTGCTGAGATTACCCCTAATCCAGCCTTTAATAACATTAACCTTTCCATTGGCGAGCCCAAACATGCTACGCCACAACTGATTAAAGACGCGCTCATCAGCAACTTAAGCGGCTTGGCAACTTACCCAACAACCCTTGGCAGCATTGAGCTCCGCACCGCCATCGCCAATTGGATTGTCCGCCGTTACAACATACAAGCGCCCAATCCAGACAAAGGCATTTTACCAGTAACTGGCAGCCGCGAGGCGCTATTTGCTTTTGCGCAGGTGGTGATAGATAACGCCAAAAACAAACCGACTGTCATTTCGCCCAATCCGTTTTACCAGATTTACGAAGGCGCGGCTTTTTTGGCAGGTGCTGAGCCGTACTTTTTAAATACCACACCAGAAAACAACCATGCCATGGATTTTGCCAGCGTACCGACGGATATTTTAAGTCGCACGCAACTGGTGTATGTATGTAGCCCGGGCAACCCTTCTGGCAAGGTGATGAACCTTGAGCAATGGAAAACACTATTTGCATTGTCAGACAAATATGGCTTTGTCATCGCTGCGGATGAATGCTATTCAGAGATCTACTTTAACGAAGCCGAGCCGCCACTAGGTGCCCTGCAAGCCGCATCTCTATTGGGTCGCAGCCATACCAATTTAATCATGTTCAGCTCGCTTTCTAAGCGCAGCAATGTGCCTGGCATGCGCTCTGGCTTTGTGGCAGGCGATGAAAAGATTATTGAAAAATTCGCACTCTATCGCACTTATCATGGTTGTGCCATGAACCCAGCGGTGCAAGCTGCCAGCACAGCGGCATGGAATGACGATGCGCATGTGGTTGAAAACCGTCAATTGTATGTGCAAAAATTTAAAGTGGTGACACCGATGCTGGCAGAAGTCTTAGAGGTTGAAATGCCGGATGCAGCGTTTTATTTATGGGCAAAAAGCCAGCAAAGTGACACTGAATTAGCAGTAAAACTCTACCGTGATCTCAATATTACTGCGTTACCCGGCAGTTTTTTAGCGCGCACAGCACACGGCATGAATCCAGGCGAAAACTTTATCCGCATGGCGCTTGTAGCCCCTTATGATGAGTGCCTAGAGGCCGCTAATCGCATTAAAAATACTTATAATTTACTTTAATTAAAGTTTTTAACTAATTGTTTTAATTTGATTTAAACTTAAATATATTATTGCTTAATATATTTGTTATTGAGCCTTACTGCAAGCGAACTTAAAGCAATCAACGCCACCCCTATTACCACCAACGCGATTGGCCAACCCAGTGTATTGGCAAAGTGCTTGGCAGTGTAATAGCCAATATAAATCAGCATCGCCAGCGTACCAACACCCAATAGCGCGCGACTACGCACATAGGTGCTCAAAAAGATCATGAGTGCAGACAAGCCCAAATATAACAACTCAAGCGGTGTATCTTCTACTGCCTCAAACACTGACCACATTAAAATCACGCCACCGACAAAATACCAAAATGGCGCAATCGCCATATGTTTAGAGTTTTGCAGCGCGTAAGCCAAACAAACTAATGAAACGCCAATCACCATGCCAATCAGCTCTCCATCCCAATCCCACACATCAAACACATTCGCCAACAAAATGCAGCCAAACAAAATGGCGCTGAACGCGAGCACTGACAAGCGTTTTGCCCAGAATGTCGCACCTTGCTGTATGAGCATATAGGCCGACATAAAGATGAGGCCATGACGCGCATCGCCGCCCGATGAGTACTCTTGTAGCATCACCAAAATACCCATGGGCTGCAAGATGGAGGAGACAATCAACAAGGGGGTTGCGGCTTTTTCATAGCGCTTGTCTGCCAAGCACACCAAGCCCATAATAAATGCCACCAAACCCATGCCCAGCGTCACAATCACGCGCGCGGCCGAGCCAAAATCATCCCAATACATGCTGATAAACACGCCAATACCAGCAAATACAAAGATACCGCCGATGTAGCCAAACAACTTAGAAAGTACGCTAGAAGATGGCTTAGAGCCGATTGCTGGCGATGCCTCCAAAGCATGCTTTATTTCATCTAGCGAAATTTGGTTGTGCTTTACCAAAGCAACAATATCTTGAAGCGCTTCCTGTTTATGCGACATGTCCGCCCCTATTTCTTCACGATTATTTTTTAATCCACTATTTTTTTACAACCCAGCCAATAAAATGCAGTTGGTCGTAATAATAGTTAATTTGCAGAGTGTTGATTTTATAACCTACATTGCCTTTTTTAAGACGATAGCCATGGTTGCGACCGCCGCCGCCAAATAAGCCGCCTATCAAGCCATTGCCGCTATAACCTTGATTTTCTAATAGATAACCATCTGGCGCCACCATAGCGGTATCTATCGTCATGTTTTTGGTTTCATCTAACAATATCTCCGCGCCATCACTAAACTGACTGGCATCGATGGCAATTTCTCGCATTACTTCATTTTTGGCATCGTACGCCATGAGTTTTTTCGAATTGTAATAGCTATCTTTGCCATCCGTTTTTTTAACTTTCACCACTAGCTGTTGGTTTTTTACTTTAAAATCAATTGTATAGTCAGGTTTGTTTTGATAGCCGTAATCTTGCACGCTAAACAACACCTCATATTGCGGTGGCGTGCTAACCATTTTAGGAATCACAGTGGCCACAAAAAACAACACAATCAACAACACTGGCAAGGCCAAGCCAATCACTAATACTAGGTTTTCTTTCATCCAGTTTTTCATCGCATCATCCTTTTAAAAACTGCTTCACTTCTTCCAATACTATCGCATGTAAATTAGGCGCTAAGCAATCAATTTGCACAACATCATCCATTCCACGCGACATACCTCTCAACCACGTCAGTTGGCGTTTTGCCAGCTGACGTGTGGCAAAAATGCCCCTGTCGCGCAATTCAATCGCATCATAGTCACCGTTTAGGTGCTCTAAAGTTTGCCGATAGCCCACACAGCGCATGGATGTTGACTCAGAGGTTAGTTGCGGATATTTTTCCTGCAAACCTTTCACTTCATCAACCAAGCCCAACTTCAGCATTTCATCAAAGCGCGCCGCAATTCTTTGGTGCAACACGCTACGCTCACTGGGCACTAGTGCAATTTTGAGCACGTGGTATGGCAGCGCCTCACTGCTTTGCTTTTTGAATAAAGCACTCATGGCTTCACCGGTGATTTCAAACACTTCTAAAGCACGTTGAATACGTTGTGCATCGTTGGGTTGTAAGCGCGCTGCAGATTCAGGGTCAATCAAAGCCAACTTTTCATGCATAGCAGGCCAGCCAATCAATGCAGCACGCGCGTCTAGCCTTGCGCGAACCTCTGGATTCGCCTGTGGCAAACCACTCATACCCCCAGACAAAGCCTTAAAATACAGCATGGTGCCACCCACCAACACAGGCACTTTGCCACGCGCAGTAATCTCCGCCATCAAACGTAAAGCATCAGCTCTAAATTGCGCCGCAGAATAGGCGCTTGTCGGGTCGATAATATCGATTAAATGATGCGGGGCTTTGGCTAAGGTTTCGGTATCTGGCTTGGCAGTGCCAATGTTCATGTCGCGAAACACCAATGCCGAATCAACGCTGATTAACTCAACTGGTAACTTAGCGACAAGCTCGACTGCCGCGCTAGTCTTGCCGCTGGCAGTGGGTCCCATCAAAAATACAGCTACGGGAAGAATGATTATGGCTCCACAATCAAAGTACCATTTTTAAGTTTTCTCGCATCTGTCATCCAAAACTCACACATATCCCAGTGGTCTAGTTTTGTACTTACATTGCCCATACTTTTTCGAATTTCTATTAAGAAAGTACCTAGTAATTTAACTAATGTCTTATATCCTTTTAGCTTATCTTTTCCAGAGTCTTCGTCCGAATTGAAAAAGCTCTGCATCAATTCATTATAAGATTTGACTAATGAATCTGGTGCCATCAGCGCCAATCTAAAACTTGCCTCTCTGTATTCCAGCGAAAGCATTATTGAAGTGGCGTAAGCAATCTTATCCATATTTTTATATTTTTTATCTTTTTTCCAAGCATCATCATTCATTAAAATGATAATAAATGGTTCAAGAATTTGGTTATAAATTTTTATACGATCATCTCTAAGTTTATTTTCTAACTCGATTTTTCGCTCAATACTAGTTCTAGCTTTCCAGCCAACCGCTGTTAAAAGCAGCACGAGTAAAGGGGTAGAAATACTGCCAATTGCTACCGCATAATCAATCCATGTTTTTGATTCCATCATTTTCCTCGCATAAACATTTTATCCAAGTCAGACATCGAAACTTGAAACCAAGTCGGGCGGCCGTGATTGCACATGCCGCTGCGTTCTGTCGCTTCCATATCGCGCAATAGCGCGTTCATTTCGGGCACTGTAAGGTTACGATTAGCGCGAACAGCGGCATGGCATGCCATCGTACCCAAAAGCTCGTTACGGCGTTCTGTAAGCGCCCTGCTGGCTCCGTATTCACGCAAATCTTTCAACACATCGCGTGCAAGTTGTACAGCATCTGCATTTTGTAGCATGGTCGGCACAGCGCGCACTGCCAGCGTGTTAGGCGAAAGCACGGCAATGTCAAAACCCAATTGCTGTAAATTATCCGCGCCCGTTGCTAGATCTTCATTCACAGCAGCCACTTCCAGTCTATCGGCATTAAAGCTGACAGGAATCAGCAAAGGTTGCATTGGTATGCTTTTACTGTCCAACGCGTTTTTAAGCTTTTCGTACATAATGCGCTCGTGCGCGGCGTGCATATCAATCACCACTAAGCCCAGTTTATTTTGCGCAAGTATATACACGCCGTGAATCTGCGCCACGGCAAAACCAAGTGGAAAATCTTGCGTTTCATTGTTTTGAAACTCCTGTTCGTAACACACAGGGCTGGCAAACTCTCGATTATCTATGCCGCCAGTACCCGCATGGATATTGGCTTGCAGAGCATCATTATTTGAACTTTCAAGTAGTGACTGATAAAAACTTTGCGGTTGATTTGCTGCTAAATTGATTTGCGATTGATAAGTTGGGTACGGGTTAGAAAAAGGATTATAAGTAGCTTGGCTTGCAGTTACTGCGTTTGATGTGCCCGTTGGCGTTGCCAGCGCTTTGTGCAGCGAATGAAAAATAAAGCGATGAATGGCTTGGCCGTCCCTAAAACGCACTTCGGTTTTGCTGGGGTGCACATTCACATCCACCAAATTTGGGTCTAGCTCTAAAAACAACACGAAGGCAGGATGACGGTCGTGATGCAACACATCCTGATAAGCTTGACGAATGGCGTGCGCAATGAGTTTATCTCGCACAAAACGACCATTCACATACACATATTGTGTGTCACGACTATTACGATTAAACGTAGGCTTGGCAGCCAGCCCCCATAAACGCAAATCGGCTGCCGATTCATCCACAGCAATACTTTCGGCTGCAAATTCCGCGCCTAATACTCCGCTAAATCTTTTTGTCGGCTCGCTGGCAGCATAACGGCTAAGCGCCCTGCCATTATGTTGCAGCATAAACGCCACATCGGGTCGCGAAAGCGCAATGCGGCTAAACGCCTCTTCACAATGGCCAAACTCGGTGGCCTCGGTTTTTAAAAATTTGCGCCGCGCAGGCGTATTAAAATATAAATCATTCACTTCTACGATAGTGCCAATATCCAAGCCAGTTGGCACTAAAGGCGCTATTTCACTGCCTTCTGAAGCGATACGCCAAGCGTGTTTGGTATCGCGTGCACGGCTTGATATTTGGGTGCGAGAAACCGAAGCGATACTCGCCAAGGCTTCGCCGCGAAACCCCAAACTGGCAACCGCTTCCAAATCTTCTAAGCTGGCAATTTTGCTGGTGGCATGGCGAGTTAAGGCCATGGCCAAATCCTCTTGCACAATGCCACTACCATTATCGGTGACTTTTAATTGCTTAACGCCGCCTTGAATAAGTGATACTTGAATATCGCTAGCACCGGCATCTAGACTGTTTTCCAGCAGCTCTTTTAACGCCGAAGCTGGCCGCTCTACTACCTCGCCAGCGGCAATCTGGCTAATTAACTGGTCGGGCAAAAGTCGTATTAGCATACCATCATTTTACCCGCAAATGCTTCATTCATAGTGACTACAATCTTGCCAAGGCATATTCACTATCCCCAACCAGCCATAGATCTTTCTATGCAGGTTTGGGCATCAACCTAATGCAATTACGCCCCGCCAGTTTGGCTTCATACATTGCTTTATCTGCACGATCAATCATTCTATCAACGTTATCTTGTAGCCTATACTCAGAAATACCAAATGACGCGGTAACAAAAATGCTAGTGCCCTCAAAGGTATAAGTTTGCTTCTCTATTGCACTGCGCAAACGCTCTACCAATGCTTGGGCAGACACCAATTCTGTCATTGGCAGCATAATGAGGAATTCTTCTCCACCATAACGGGCAAGCACATCGCCCTGTCTAAGTTCGCGCATTAAAATTTGCGCGGTTGTCTTTAATACTTCATCACCGGCAATATGACCAAATTGGTCGTTGACACTTTTAAAGTGATCGACATCCATCATCACAAAGCAACAGTTGAGCTGATGTCGCCTAATTTCAGGTAGTTTTTCTTCGATACGCTCTAAAATATGGCGACGATTAAATAAACCGGTGAGCTCGTCATGAGATGCCAGCAGTTGCAACTGCTTCTGCATGGTCTGCAGTTCAAGATTTCTTCTGATAAAATCTTGATTGGCCGCCTCAATTTTATCGTTAAGTGCCCTAAGTTCATCAATATAAGTAGCATTTAGCAGCCTATTCTCAATCTGACCTAGAATATATTGGTTGGTCATCCAGCCAAAAAATAGGCAAGCAGCGACTAGACCCATTAAACCAACAAGCCACCATCTGAAGTGCTCAAAATTGGAAAGAAAATATAAAGTGGCGAGAAAGCTAATCGATATTACAAATCCCACCAAGCCACGTACAGAGGCTGACATTGTAGAAGCCGAAAATGCAATCACAATGCCAATGACTGCTGCTACCCGATAATCATCAGCTTGTGGCTGTTTTGCATCTAGCAATAGCGTAAACGACAATCCCCAGGCGATACCCGCCAAGATGTGTAAAAAATGCTGCCGTTTTTTAAAAAAACTGATTTGATAAGAAGGTAACTCCTGTTTGAACTGAAGCGATGTATAAACAATATAGGCATCGACCGAAAATACGGCTAACACCCAAATGATGATATTACTCATGTCGGCGATGCGATAGAAACTAAATGCCAAAAACAGAACCAGTACAAAAGCGCTATATACGGCCATACGCGATTGCTGCAAATAGGTATTGACTATTTCGAAGTCAATTTCATCCTGCATGTTTAGTCTATTGGTTATCGGCATTGGTTATTCGGCGATACCGCTAATTTTCTGCGGTTTTTGTTTTGGCTAAAGCGGGATTCGATGCAAGGTATTTTTTGATACCGGCAAGAATAGAAGCCACCAATTTGGCTTGGTGTTCGTCACTTTTTAGTTTGCGCTCTTCTTCTGGGTTGCTAATAAATGCGGTTTCAATCAGGATAGAGGGAATATCGGGTGATTTAAGTACGGCAAAAGAGGCCTGTTCTACATGTTTCTTATGCAACACATTCACTTCTCCCACATGGCCCAAAACGGCTTTGCCAAGTTTCAGACTATCGTTAATAGTCGCTGCTTGCGATAAATCAAGCAATGTTCTGGCTAGCACTGGTTCTTTATCCCCTAAACTCACGCCCCCAATCAAATCTGACTCATTCTCTTTTTTGGCTAAATACCGTGCAGTAGCACTGGTCGCGCCGCGTTCAGACAAAGCAAATACCGAGGAACCACGCGCCGCCGGATTAGTAAACGCGTCAGCATGAATCGACAAAAATAAATCCGCCTTAAATTTGCGCGCTTTAACCACTCGACCATTTAGCGGAATAAAATAGTCACTATCTCGTGTGAGCATCGCGCGCATATTGGGTTCGGCATCAATTAATGCTTTTAATTTCTTGCTAATGGCTAAAGTAATATCTTTTTCGCGGCCACCATTTGCCCCAAGCGCACCCGGATCCTCGCCACCATGACCGGGATCAATCGCTATTGTAATCATGCGCGCTTTTTCATTATCCGACA
>JBQTJZ010000088.1:0-1622 GCA_052386615.1 Methylophilaceae bacterium | reverse complement strand
GTCTAATAGTCACTAACTGTTTCTGTCAGCCACTGCCATGCTGGGTGCTCACGTTCCCCAGCGGTTTTATCAATGGCAATTTGCAAATAAGCCATCTCCTCTTCAATTTTTCCACGCGGTAACCAATGCAAGCGGCTTATAAGTACAGCCAACTCGATCACTGCAGCTTGTGCACGGTTAAATCCATTAAAAGGCTGGTGCTGTTCAGTATGTTTTTTTTGCATGACCAATTGCGGCCGAGTAGCATCTTCGCGCACTTCTAGTAACTCCAACTCTACATGCGCCAAACAATGAGCAAGTCTGAATCCTCTGATTTTATTGGCAACTAACAATGTCCACGCTTCCCGGTTTGTCAGTGCTCCAGCAAACACGCGCACATCGTCAGTCAAATTCATTACCGCATAGCGTGTGGCTAGAATGTTCTCTAGGGTGACTGAGGGTCTATAAGGTGAAATGAGGATAAACTCTCCTTCGTATCGCACCCCGAATGGCGTTACATGTGGCGTTCCTGCATCATCAATACTGGTGATAATGGTTTCAAAAATCATGTTCTTTTTAACTTTTTCTCCGCCAGTGATGCTGCACGATGTTGTTTTTTTTGCGATTTATCCTGCGACACGGCCAAACCCCAACTCAATCCTTCGTCTTGCAGGTAGCGTTTTTTAAGCTGCCAGGCAATTTGCGCACGCGCCAGTTCAACCCCCAAATAAAAAGCGTGTGAAGCATCATTTTCAACCCCTAGCTTCGGGTAAAACGCAAATGGATCGACTTCAATCGTATGCCCATCCCGATTGTAGACATGCACCCCTGCCTCACTCACCATAATTCTAAAACTTGGATCTTTTATCTGTGCTGCAAAGTCGTTAATTTCATCTTTACTGTAAGGTAATGGCTTTCTATCATGCAACCCCAATAGGCCATTGCTATAACCACGCGGCAACCGATTATCCAGCTTGGCACGATACATGACTCTGCGTGCATTATCGGCTTCTGCAATAGCATTCAACGCATGCGGGCTCACAGAAGTAGCTAATACAGCATTGATATCAAGTTCACTAATGAGTCCAAAAAGTACCGCGTTAATCCCGGTTGTGTCTGCGTCGGTAAGTTCGGTAACATTGCCAACCCCCATCATGATTTGAATCTCAGGAAATTTTTGCCGCAACTTGTGGTAACGTACAATCGAATTGGCAAGACCAAAATGAATTGGATCTAAAATCGCATCAGCAATAAATGGCTTATTATTTTTTATACAGTGTTCAATTGCCCGATAAAGCGATACCAAGTTGCCAGGTTTTGTGGGAATAAGAACAGGAGTTGCTGCTACTTCATCGGCAATCCAGAGTGTTTTTTCCGTTAGACTTAACAGATAATCAGCCCCGTTTTTGCCTGCCAGTAGCAGCTCCTCTGACAACATGGAATCTACACTCACCTTAAAATCGGCTGATTTAAGTGCTTGAATCGACTCAACCAAATGTGGGAATGGCTTGCCTGGCAAACAACCCAAATCAATCACATCTGCACCTTGCGCTCTAAATTTTTCAGCTTTCGCTAAAATTGCCTTAATGCCGAGATTAGGTGCATCGACTATCTCAGCGAAAATTTTCACGCGGTACTGGTTC
>JBQTJZ010000087.1:0-4961 GCA_052386615.1 Methylophilaceae bacterium | reverse complement strand
GCAGGAGTTTGTGATGAGCGGAGCCATGTTGACCTATTGAATAATGGCTATGCACCGGCATTAAAAAGTCTGCAGGCACGATTTGGGTACCTTGATGAATGAGTTGATAAAACGCATGTTGACCGTTAGTGCCAGCCTCGCCCCAAATCACAGAGCCCGTTTTATATTTTACGCGACTTCCATCACGGCAAATAAATTTTCCGTTACTTTCCATGTCAGCTTGCTGTAGATAAGCAGGAAAGCGTGCCATTCCTTGGTCATACGGCAGTATTACTTGCGAATCTACGTGGAAAAAATTGTTATACCAAATGCCTATCATTGCCATAATCACTGGCATGTTTTGTTCAAGTGGCGCGGTTCTAAAATGATTATCCATTTCATGTGCGCCGGTAAGCAACGCTTCGAAGTTATCCATGCCCACATATAAGGCAATGGATAAGCCAATCGCAGACCAAAGTGAATAGCGACCCCCAACCCAGTCCCAAAATGCGAACATATTAGAGAGATCAATACCAAATTCTTGTACAGCTTTGCTGTTGGTAGATAGAGCAATAAAATGCTTGGCGATTTGAGATTCATCTTGGGCCACATTCAGAAACCAAGTACGTGCAGAGTGCGCGTTAGTCATGGTTTCTTGCGTGGTAAAAGTTTTAGAAGCGACAATAAATAAAGTGGTTTCCGGATGACATTTATTAAGCGTACGCATCAGATGCGCACCGTCGATATTCGACACGAAATGCATGGTTAAATTGGGATGCGCATACGGAGTAAGTGCATCGCACACCATGACAGGCCCAAGATCTGAACCGCCAATACCAATATTCACAATATCGGTAATACGCTTACCCGTACAACCAAGCCAGCTACCATTGCGTACTTTATCCGAAAACGAGCGCATCTGATTGAGTACACTGTTGACTTCAGGCATGACATCTTTACCATCAACGAACACTGGTGTGTTAGACCGGTTGCGTAATGCAGTGTGCAATACTGCACGATTTTCAGTGATATTAATCTTCTCGCCAGCAAACATTTGATCCCGCCAGCCTTCAATATTGGCTTCGCGCGCCATTTTGAATAGTAACGGGAGTGTTTCATCAGTCATGCGATGCTTGGAATAATCTAACAATAAATCTGCAAACTTGGAGCTATACTTGTCAAAACGTTTCGGGTCGCTGGCAAACAAATCGCGCATGTGTACTTTTGCGATTGCTTGCTGGTGTTTACAGAGTTTTTCCCATACAGGGTATTGAATTAGATTTGCCATTTTTTATTTAAAAACAATATATTATAATATTTAATTAATCTTTTATATTAAGAATAACTCCTGCCAGTGGTGGCACGGTTATTGTTAATGACTGTGCCTGATTCATCCAAGCAATATTTTCAGTATCCAGCCCTGCGCCGTTGCCTTGGTTACTTCCCCCATAGCAAGCGGCATCGCTATTGAATAGCTCCCGATAATGTCCAGCTTGCGGAACCCCGATACGATAACCCTTTCTGAGCACCGGTGTAAAATTTAGCACTATTATAGCAAAGCTACCGTCGCGAGCACGCCTGATATAGCTAATTATCGATTGATCATGATCATGGCAATCAATCCAACCGAAGCCCTGACTATCAAAATCGATATCGTGTAGCGCCACATTGTTGCGATAAAGCATATTCAAATCGCGGCTTGCAAGTTGAACCCCCTGATGCCAGCTACTTTCGAGCAAATGCCAATCAAGACTTTGATTGACATCCCACTCGCGACCTTGCGCTATTTCGTTGCCCATAAAATTAATTTTCTTACCGGGGTGTGTCATTTGCAAGGTGAGTAACAGGCGCAAATTTGCAAATTTTTGCCAAGCATCCCCTGGCATTTTGTCGAGCAATGATTTTTTGCCATGCACCACTTCATCATGTGAGAATGGCAAAACAAAGTTTTCGCTATAAGCATACAGCTGCCCAAAGGTGAGTTTGTCATGATGATAACGACGATGTACCGGATCATTTTCAATGTAGCTTAAGGTATCATTCATCCATCCCATATTCCATTTCATGCTAAAACCCAAGCCACCCAAATAAACAGGGCGTGAAACCGCTGGCCAAGCGGTTGATTCCTCTGCAATAGTGAGCGCCCCAGGAAAATCGTGATGTACAAGCTCATTGAGATATTTAATAAAATCAATTACTTCTAGATTTTCTCGACCACCAAATTTATTAGGGAGCCATTCACCAGCCTTGCGTGAGTAATCAAGATAGAGCATCGATGCAACTGCATCAACCCGTAAGCCATCAATATGAAACTCTTTTAGCCAAAAATAAGCATTGGAAATGAGGAAAGTACGTACTTCATTACGACCATAATTGAAAATATAGGTCCCCCAATCCTGATGTTCGCCCAAGCGCGGATCCTCGTGCTCATACAAAGCGGTGCCATCAAAACGTGCCAACGCCCAGTCGTCTTTGGGAAAATGCCCAGGGACCCAATCTAAAATAACGCCAATATGTGCTTGATGGCAGGCATCAATTAAAAAACGCAAATCGTCAGGAGTACCAAATCGATTAGTCGCAGCAAAATAGCCAGTAGTTTGATAGCCCCAAGATTCGTTTAGCGGATGTTCTGTGATGGGAAGCAACTCGATATGGGTATAGCCCATATCAACCACATAAGGCACGAGTTGTTTTGCCAGTTCACGATAGTTCAAGAATTCGCCTTTAGCATTACGTTTCCAAGAGCCTAAATGAACTTCATAACAATTGAATGGGGCACGTAACCAATCAAGCTTACCCCGGTGCGCTAGCCAATCATTATCTTTCCATTGATGCGCACTACTTGCAGAGACTTTAGCTGCCTGACCAGGACGCATTTCAAACTCGCGTGCATAAGGATCGGCTTTCACCATGATTGCACCGGTATTGCGATTACGTATTTCAAATTTGTAGATTTCATTGGCAGCCAAGTGAGGGATGAAGAGTTCCCAAACCCCAGTGCCGCCACGTACACGCATGGGGTTAATGCGACCATCCCACTGGTTAAAGTGCCCAATGACACTCACACGTTCTGCATTGGGTGCCCACACCGCGAAACGTACGCCGGTGATACCTTGATGTTCAATTAGATGGGCGCCAAATGTGTTGTAGGCTTGATTGAGTCGTCCTTCACTAAATAAATACAATTCGTCATCGGATAGTGTTGGCATAAAGCTGTAGGTGTCGGGTACCTCAATGATTCGATCATCAGATTCAATTTTAAGCAAGCAAGGTGCGGCTAAATTTGTTTGAGGTGTGGTTTTGCCTTGCCATTCGTATAAACCATCTGCATGCAAACGTAACAATTCAGCCCATTGGGTTTTGGTTTTTAGGCTTACTTTTTTTGCATGGGGCAAAAAAGCACGAAATACAAAGTTCGTGCCTACTTTATGTAACCCTAGATAGGCAAATGGGTCATGATGTTTTGCGCCAAGGATTAAACGGGTTTCATGAGAGGTGGTGTTATTCAAAATAGCCTTACTTGGAATAAATAATTTTTTTAATGAAATATGTGTTATATCGCTAGATTATACCGCGTAATCAAGCCTATAATATGCTTGCGTAGAGACATAATTTTTGCCCGTTTAAGCTGATTTTAGCTATCGAGACAATATCTGTTCTTTTTATTGGATAATTCGAGGAGGGCATCGTGCCGCAAGATCCAGTTTCAGCTAGATTTATTAGCACAATTACTAAAAGTACAGTTGCGTTAATACTGGCTGGCGGGCGTGGTAGCCGCTTAAAAGATCTTACCAACCAACGTGCAAAACCTGCGGTTCCTTTTGGCGGTAAATTTCGTATTATTGATTTCCCCCTTTCTAATTGCATTAATTCAGGTATTCGCCGTGTTGGCGTGGTAACGCAATATAAATCGCACAGCTTAATTCGCCATATTCAGCGCGGCTGGATTTTTTTAAGGGGTGAGTTTAACGAATATGTAGAACTGCTACCAGCTTCGCAACAAAATGATAACGAAGAGTGGTACAAAGGCACCGCAGATGCCGTATTTCAGAACATTGACATTCTAAAAACAAGCCATGCAGAATATGTTGTCATTTTGGCGGGGGATCATATCTACAAAATGGATTATGGCCAAATGCTGGCCACGCACGTAAAAAAGAATGCCGACATGACCATTGCCTGCTTGAACGTGCCACTGGAAGATGCAAAAGGTTTTGGTGTGCTTGCGGTAGATGATGAAGACCGTATTATTGAATTTGCGGAAAAACCTGCCAATCCTAAGCACATGCCAGGCGACACCACGCAAGCATTTGCAAGTATGGGGATTTATGTGTTCAACGCGCAGTTTTTATATGAACAATTAGCGCGTGACGCAGCAGATCCAAACTCCTCTAAAGATTTTGGCGGGGATATCATTCCTTACCTTATAGTGCGCGCGCGCGTGTATGCACACCGATTTTCGGAAAGCTGTGTAGGCGCAAAAAATGGTTTTTATTACTGGCGCGATGTAGGAACGGTAGATGCTTACTGGGAAGCCAATATGGAGCTTACACGTGTCACACCTGAGCTCAATATGTATGATACCCAATGGCCAATTTGGACGCATCAGGAACAACTGCCACCGGCTAAATTTGTGTTTAATGATAAAGGTAGAACAGGCAAAGCGACGGATTCTATTATTTCTGGGGGCTGTCTGATTAGCGGCTCAGCTATCAATAGTTCTGTATTGTTTTCAAATGTGCGCGTGCACAGCTATTGTGAGATTGAAGGGTCAGTTATTTTGCCCAATGTCGTGGTTAATCGTCAGGTAAAGCTTAAAAATGTAGTGATTGATAAAGGCGTCAAAATTCCTGTGGGCATGGAGATTGGGTTTGATTTAGCGCTGGATAAAAAACGTTTTCATGTGTCTGAAAAAGGTACTGTACTCGTTACGCAGGCGATGATGCAACCCTTTATGACGCCAGAAACCTAAATGTCTTGAT
>JBQTJZ010000086.1:0-3833 GCA_052386615.1 Methylophilaceae bacterium | reverse complement strand
CAGCATTGGCCGAGGCTTTGCCAGATTTTACTGTGTTGGCTGAAAAACAGGGGCCTGCTGTGGTGAATATTAGTATTACGCAAGTTATGCCAGGCGGCAACGTCGTCTCACCCTTTCCCGGCATGCCAGATGACGAAAATTTACAAGAATTTTTTAAGCGATTTGGCATTCCTGGTATTCCAGGTCAAGGGGGGCAGGAGTATAAATCGCAATCACTAGGATCGGGCTTTATTATTAGTGCAGATGGCTATATTCTAACCAATGCGCATGTGGTGAGTGCGGCGGATGAGGTGCTGGTGAAACTCTCAGATAAACGCGAATTCAAAGCCAAAATTATTGGCGCGGATAAACGAACTGATGTGGCATTAATTAAAATTGAGGCGACTAATCTGCCGAAAGTAACGATAGGCGATCCATCGGCACTTAAAGTGGGGCAATGGGTAGCCGCTATCGGCTCGCCGTTTGGTTTGGAAAACACCATGACAGCGGGTATTGTGAGTGCGAAAGGTCGCGCGTTGCCACAAGAAAATTTTGTGCCGTTTATTCAAACCGATGTTGCCATTAACCCTGGCAACTCTGGCGGGCCATTGTTTAATTTGTCGGGTGAAGTAGTGGGGATTAACTCGCAAATTTATAGTCGTTCAGGCGGCTCGGTTGGTTTATCGTTCAGCATTCCGATTGATGTCGCGATTGATATTTCAAATCAATTAAAAATTAGCGGCAAAATTACCCGTGGTTGGCTAGGCGTAGCGATTCAGGAGCTGACTAAAGAGCTGGCTGAGTCATTTGGTATGAAAAACACCAATGGCGCCTTAATTGCGGGCGTTGAAAAAGGAGGGCCTGCAGATAAAGGCGGCTTAGAAGCCGGCGATGTGATCACCAAGTTTGATGGCAAAGCCATTGTTGCTTCTAGTGATTTACCGCGTGCCGTGGGTATGACCAAACCAGGTAAACTGGTTGCGGTAGAAATTCTGCGCAAAGGCACAATTAAAATGCTTAATTTTGGCGTAGGTGAAATGCCTTCGGAGGGTACTGAAGTCGCACAAAACAGCAAGGCGCCGATAAAAGCCGAAGCCAATAAAATTGGACTCATCCTTAAAGAGCTGACACCACAGCAGAAGAAAAAGCTCAATGGCAAAAATGGCTTGCTGGTGATTGAGAGTAGCGGCGCAGCAGCACAGGCGGGTATTCGTCGCGGTGACGTCATCTTAGGCTTGAATAATAGCGAAACGCAAAGCGTGGAACAATTTAACAAGCAGATTAATGCGGTGGCAGCAGGCAAAACCATTGCGGTACTGGTGCAGCGTGCCGATAGTACCTTGTATGTGGCTATCAAAGTGACTAAATAAATAGATGGTGCTTAAGCATTTGTTGTAAAATGCCCGCTGTGCAAGAAAGGCGCTCAATGCGCCTTTCTTATTTGGTAATGAGCTAAAAATATTTAATGAAAAACATTCGTAATTTCTCCATCATCGCGCATATTGATCATGGTAAATCTACCTTGGCGGATCGCATTATTCATCTGTGCGGCGGCTTGGAAGAGCGCGAAATGGAAGCGCAGGTGCTAGATAGCATGGATATCGAGCGTGAGCGCGGGATTACTATTAAAGCGCAAACGGCTGCTTTGCATTACAAAGCGAATGACGGTCAGATGTATCAACTCAATTTGATTGACACACCTGGCCATGTGGATTTTAGCTACGAGGTGTCACGTTCGCTTTCTGCCTGTGAAGGGGCATTGCTGGTAGTGGATGCCAGCCAAGGAGTCGAAGCGCAGAGTGTTGCCAACTGCTATACCGCACTGGATTTGGGTGTTGAAGTGACGCCAGTCCTCAATAAAATTGATTTACCTTCGGCTGATCCTGAGCGGGTGATTCAAGAGATTGAAGATGTGATTGGGGTTGAGGCGACAGATGCCGTACGCTGCTCGGCGAAAACAGGGGAAGGCGTGCGCGATGTGCTAGAGGCAGTGGTTGCCAAAGTGCCGCCGCCAAAAGGGGATGCACATGGCTTGCTCAAGGCATTGGTAATTGATGCATGGTTTGATAACTATGTGGGCGTAGTGATGCTGGTACGTGTAATAGATGGCGTACTTAAACCTAAAGATAAAATCCGTCTGATGGCCACTGGCGCGCAATATTTATGTGAGCAAGTAGGCGTGTTTACCCCCAAATCTTTGCAAAAAGATTCACTGTCAGCTGGTGAGGTGGGTTTTGTGATTGCTGGTATTAAAGAGCTTGCTGCGGCTAAAGTAGGGGATACCGTTACTCTCGCTGATTATCCGGCCAAAGACGCATTAGCAGGTTTCAAGGAAGTAAAGCCACAAGTGTTTGCAGGGCTGTACCCAGTGGAATCTAACCAGTTTGAAGCCTTAAGAACAGCGCTAGAAAAGCTGAGTCTGAACGATTCCAGCTTGTTATTTGAGCCAGAAAATTCGACTGCATTAGGATTTGGGTTCCGCTGTGGGTTCTTAGGGTTGTTGCACATGGAAATTGTACAAGAGCGTCTAGAGCGCGAGTACGATATGGATTTGATTACCACTGCACCCACGGTGGTCTATGAATTACTATTAAAAGATAGCACAGTCGTACGAATTGAAAATCCGTCACGTTTACCAGAGCCTTCCCGTGTAGAGGAAATTCGTGAGCCTATAATTAATGTGAATTTACTCATGCCGCAAGAGTATGTTGGGCCTGTAATGACGCTATGTAACAACAAACGTGGCCTGCAAAAAAATATGCAATACATGGGTAGACAAGTCATGCTCAGTTATGAAATGCCACTGAATGAAGTGGTGTTGGATTTTTTTGATAAGTTAAAATCAGTTTCACGTGGCTATGCTTCGATGGATTACGAGTTCTTAGCGTTCCGTGCAGCAGATTTGGTGAAACTTGATATTATGGTAAACGGCGAACGTGTCGATGCTTTGAGCTTGATTGTGCATCGTAGCAATAGCCAATATCGTGGGCGCGAGGTGGCGGCAAAAATGCGCGAGCTGATTCCTCGCCAAATGTTTGACGTGGCCATTCAGGCGGCGATTGGCGCCAATATTATTGCACGTGAAACGGTCAAAGCGATGCGTAAAAACGTGTTGGCTAAATGTTACGGCGGCGATATTACGCGTAAACGTAAATTGCTGGAAAAACAAAAAGAAGGTAAGAAACGCATGAAGCAAGTAGGTAATGTGGAAATTCCACAAGAAGCGTTTTTGGCAATTCTTAGAGTTGAAGATAAATAACTTAAGGACAAATCAATCATGGAGTGGCTGTTTTTTGGGTTAATCGCTTTAGGGTTGGCTGGCGTGTATTTCAGCACGATTAGTTTTCCCATGTTTATGATTTTAATCCTAATACTAACCGGCATTATTTGGTTGGCGGATCACTTATTTTTTAACAAAAAGCGCGTAGCTGGCTCGGCAGATCCAACCACAGTAGAGTATGCCAAAAGTTTTTTCCCGGTTATTTTAATCGTGTTCCTTATCCGTTCTTTTGTTGCAGAACCTTTCAAAATACCATCGGGATCAATGATGCCTACTTTGCTGGCGGGTGATTATATTTTGGTAAACAAATATACTTATGGGCTGCGCATCCCCATCTTGAACAATATTTTTTATGCGGTTAATCAGCCGCAACGTGGCGATGTGGTGGTGTTTCATTTTCCGCCAGACACTAGAGTAGATTACATTAAACGTATTGTGGGTTTGCCTGGCGATACCATTCAATACCAGGATAAGCGCTTAAGTATCAATGGTAAGTTGCTGGAAATTGAAGCTGGGGATAATTACGATTACGAAATGCAAGGTGCTAATATTGTCAGTGCGCGTCGCTTACAAG
>JBQTJZ010000085.1:0-3919 GCA_052386615.1 Methylophilaceae bacterium | reverse complement strand
GGCTGCGTTGTTGTGACATCAGAATCTAACTTACCCACATACACCAAACTCCCGGGTGGCAGACCAATTTTTTTGGAAAGATTTTTTTTGGATTTGTGTAGACGGTGTTTTTTCATAACAATATATTGTTAAGCTTGGCGATGTGATTGGCGATTTTTCATGATGAACTCCCTAAAATTATTTTAAGCTGAGGTGACTATGTTAATACTATTATTATTATTTAATATTTAGCGAGAAATTTTTTAACTCGCCCGTTATTGCTTCTTCTTGGTTGGCCAGCCTAAATTTCGCAATCTGCGGATTCATTGTTTTATATATTTGTTCAGCCGAACGGTCGCTTTTATATTTCGTAACTTTTGATACGCTATTCAATACCCTTGATGAGGTATAAGCAAGAAGATCAGCTAAATCCAATAATAGTGGTTTTTCCTTAGACGCCAAATTTTCTGGCGTCATTACTGTATCGATTGACCTATTACTCAAATCTACTAGATTTGATTTTAGAAGTCTTCCAACTTGAGCATTAGAGTTGAACCATTTAATCATGTCTTTGTTTGGGTCAATCCATAACTTGCATGAACCGGCATATTCTGGATCGATTACTACTTGACCAGTTGCTGTATAAAAAGCCATTGGAATAAGTTGTTTTTCATTTGTTAGTTGCATCCCATCAATGCTTCCTACACCCTGCATATAAGATAACAAATCATCTTTTTCTGCATAACCTACTCTAGTTAGTAATCCTAAGTTAGCAAGGTTATCTTTTACCTTAAGTACTAACTCCCACGCTTTTTCATTACTAAGATGCGCCCATTCGGTATATTTTCGAGCATCTTCATGCAAAAGCTCTTTGCAGTGAATTCGAGTTGAGCTTGAGCCGCCAAACTCTTCTTTTGTTTTAGATAAAGCAAATTCCGCTTGCTCAATAGAATCAATAGGTGCAATTATTAGTGCATATACAACGATATTGCCAGCAATACTTTCATCCCCAAAGATATGATATTTAACCAACACCTTCCTTTCAGAAATCTAGCATTAGAAAATAATTACTTCTGCCAAGCATCCCTTAGCGTTACCGTTCTATTAAATACTGGCTTGCCTGCCACGCTGTCTTTTCTATCCGCCACAAAGTAACCGTGGCGCTCAAATTGAAATCTATCTTCTGGTTTTGCGTCTTTTAAACTTGGCTCCAGTTGTGCGGTAATAGTTTGCACAGAGTTTGGGTTCAGGTCGTTTAAGTAATCTCTGTCGCGCCCATCTTCTGTTTTGCCTTGGCCGGGGTGCGCTTCTTTAAATAATCTATCGTATAAGCGGATTTCAGCCGCATACGCATGTTGCGCGCTTACCCAGTGAATATTGCCTTTTACCTTAATGGCATCTGCGCCTGCGGTGCCAGATTTGGTATCTGGCAGATAATCGCAATGCACCACGGTGACATTGCCAGCGGCGTCTTTCTCAACGCCTGTGCATTTCACCACATAACCGTAACGCAAACGCACCATGCCATCGGGCGTGAGTCTGAAAAAGCCTTTGCTGGGCACTTCCATAAAATCTTCGCGTTCTATCCATAATTCGCACGTTAATGGCACAACACGTTTGCCTAGCTCTGGTTTTAGCGGATGGTTAGGTGCAAAGCAGTCTTCTACCTGGTTGGCTGGGTAGTTATCAATCACTAGTTTAATCGGGTCTAGCACGGCAATTCTTCGCTCTGCGGAGTCGTTCAGTACTTCGCGCATGCAATCTTCTAATATGGTGTATTCAATCCATGAGTCGGCTTTGCTCACACCGATACGGTCTGTAAATAGCTTAAAGCCTTCTGCCACATAACCACGACGGCGCGCGCCAGCCAAGGTTGGCAAGCGTGGGTCATCCCAGCCAGAAACATATTTTTGCTCTACCAAATCGATCAACTTACGTTTTGATAGCACCACATAGGTTAAGTTAAGGCGCGCAAATTCATATTGTTTTGGCAGTGGGTGCGCCAATAAACCGGCTTCTGCAAGTCGCTCCAATAACCAATCATAAAATGGACGTTGATCTTCAAATTCTAGCGTGCAAATAGAGTGGGTAATTTGCTCCAGCGCGTCTTCAATGGGGTGCGCAAACGTGTACATGGGGTAAATGCACCATGCATCGCCCGTGTTGTGGTGGTGCGCACGGCGTACGCGATAAATGGCAGGGTCGCGCATGTTAATGTTGGGCGATGCCATATCGATTTTGGCGCGCAATACCATGCTACCATCGGCATATTTGCCATCGCGCATTTCGCGGAATAGCTTCAAATTCTCTTCCACTGATCTATTTCGATAAGGCGAATCTTTACCCGCTTCCGTCAGCGTGCCACGATTAATGCGCATTTCGTCTGCACTTTGCGCATCTACATAAGCGTGGCCAGCCATAATCAGGGCTTCTGCCGATTGATACATAAAATCAAAGTAGTCAGAGGCAAAATAAAGATTGTTCTCTTTGCCATTTTGCCAGCCCTTGTTTTCCCAAGAAAAGCCTAGCCAGCTCACCATCTCGGTGATGCTATCGACATACTCTTGGCTCTCTTTTTCTGGGTTGGTGTCGTCAAAGCGCAAATGGCACACGCCAGCGTAATCACGCGCTAAACCAAAATTTAAACAAATGCTTTTGGCATGGCCAATGTGCAAATAACCATTGGGCTCGGGCGGAAAGCGTGTGCGGATTTTAGCGGTATCAATATGGCCAGCCGCTTGGTGAGCCGCACCGCCTGGGCTGCCTGCCCATTTTTTTGTGGCGAATTTATTTTCGGCTAAATCGCGGTCGATAATGCCGCGAATAAAGTTGGGAGCTGGGGCAATGGGTGTTTTTTCTGCTAACATGACGCAAATCCGAAAGAATTACTTATATTTTACACCAGCTTAAGGCTTGCTGGCTTTTGGTGTGGCTGTGCTAAACTTTGACTAAGATGAGCCACTACACTTTTCCCATTCTAAAACAATTGGCTGACGGCAAATTTCATTCAGGTGAAGCGCTGGCGGAGCACTTTGGCGTAACACGGGTGACTATTTGGAATGCAATTCAATATGCACAGCATTTGGGCGTGGATATTTTTAGTGTGCGCGGTCGAGGTTACAAGTTACCTCATGCCATAGATTTTTTAAATGAAACGGAAGTGCTGAGGGCCATTGGCGAACAGCGTGCATGGTTTAAGCTGGAGCTTTTAGATGAAGTGCCTTCTACTAACACTTATTTAATGCAGCAAGCGGCAAAAGGCGCAGCGCACGTGACTTGTGTGGCAGCACATATTCAAAGTAAAGGTCGGGGCAGGCGCGGTCGCTCTTGGGTATCCAGTTTGGGAGCAAGCCTGACTTTTTCGCTATTATGGCGTTTTCAATGTGGTGCAGCGGCGCTGTCTGGTTTAAGTTTGGCGGTGGGTGTGGCGCTAATCCGCGCCTTGGCTAGTTTAGGCGTACATCAGGCGCAACTCAAGTGGCCTAACGATGTGTTAATAGATAATAAAAAACTCGCAGGTATTTTAATTGATTTGCAAGGCGATATGGATGGCCCAAGTGCTGCAGTGATTGGCATTGGCATTAATGTTGCCCTGCCAGAGCATGTGCTTAACAATATTGATCAGCCGGCAACTGATTTGGTGCAGGTAGGTGCAGCAAGTGTGAACCAGAGTGTATTATTGGGAGGGATACTTAAACATTTGGCCGATGGCTTGAGGGATTTTGAACAACGAGGCTTCTCGGGAGTGCGTGACGAGTGGCTAGCTTATCATGTCTATCATAATAAGCCGGTGCGTATGCAGTTGCCCGATGGACGCGATGTGCAGGGAATTGTAAAAAATGTAGCAGAAGATGGGATATTGTTGGTAGAAACCGCTTTAGGATTGCAGCGGTTTTCCGCGGGAGAAATGAGTTTAAGGGGTGATGCTTGATGTTGCTGG
>JBQTJZ010000084.1:0-10030 GCA_052386615.1 Methylophilaceae bacterium | reverse complement strand
TCGAAATCGCAGATTGCACCAGGAAAATCGCTAACTTAGTGGCAAAGGGAGCGCTGGCAGATATCACAGATAAGCTTTCAAACATGAATGTGCAAGGCGAAACTCAAATCAAGCTGGACGTATTGAGTAATGAAATTTTTGTCGAATCCTTTGAAAATTCTGCACTAGTAGCGGGTTTAGTTTCAGAAGAGTTGGAGGTTGCATATCAATTCAGCAATAGGGCTAACAAGCATCAATTTTTGATCAGTTATGATCCATTAGATGGCTCATCCAATGTGGCGGTTAATGGCACGATAGGCTCTATTTTCTCGATAATGAATGCGGCAAAACAGAGGCTACCTCAGCCCGCGGATTATTTGCAATTAGGGACCGCACAAGTCGCCGCCGGTTATGCGCTATATGGCCCAGCCACCATGCTGGTTCTTACGCTAGGACAAGGGACGCAAGGTTTTACCTTGGATGCCAAAACGCAAGAATATTGGCTAACCCACGCCAATATACAAATTCCACCTTTGGCTTCAGAGTTTGCGATTAATAGCAGTAATGAACGATTTTGGGAACCGCCAGTGCAACGCTATATTGCAGAATGTAAAGCGGGCAGTGCAGGGGTGCGTGGACGTGATTTTAATATGCGCTGGCTGGCTAGTATGGTGGCCGATGTACACCGTATCCTCATGCGTGGTGGTGTTTACCTGTATCCGAAAGATGCTAAGTTGCCAGCAAAAGCGGGGCGTTTGCGTTTGTTGTATGAAGTGAATCCTATGAGTTTCATTGTAGAACAGGCGGGCGGTAAAAGCTCAACCGGGCGACAACGATTATTAGAGTTGCTACCCGTTGAAATTCATCAGCGTGTACCGGTGATTATGGGCTCAGCGCCTGAAGTAGATTTAATCGAGCTTTATCATCAAACGTTTGATGCCGGACAATGACACGCTGAACTGGTTGTGTGAGCGGGATTAAATTTTTTGCTACCTCAATTGACACACTCATCTAACGAACAAAAAGGATTGTAATATGGCGCTTATTTCGTTAAGACAATTGTTAGACCATGCTGCAGAGCATGGTTATGGCTTACCAGCATTTAATATTAATAATATGGAACAAATCCATTCTATTCTGTTGGCGGCGAATGAAGTGGATAGCCCAGTGATTTTACAGGCTTCAGCTGGCGCACGCGGTTATGCGGGCGAGCCATTCTTGCGTAAAATGGTCGAGGCTGCGATTGAGCAGTATCCGCATATCCCAATCTGCATGCATCAAGATCATGGCGCTTCGCCAGCGGTTTGTCAAACTGCTATTCGCAGTGGGTTCTCTAGCGTGATGATGGATGGCTCCCTGCAAAGCGACGCCAAAACGCCAGCATCCTACGACTATAACGTTAACGTTACTGCTCGAGTCGTTGAGATTGCACATGCGGTTGGGGTTTCAGTAGAAGGTGAGTTAGGTTGTCTGGGTTCACTTGAAACAAAGCAGGCGGGTGAAGAAGATGGGAGTGGTGCAGTGGGCATATTAAATGAATCGCAACTATTGACCGATCCAGACGAAGCCGCAGCTTTTGTGAAGGCAACGCAAGTAGATGCCCTCGCTATTGCTATTGGTACCAGCCATGGAGCATATAAATTTAGCCACCCACCCACCGGAGATACATTAGCGATAGATAGAATCAAAGCGATTCATGCGCGTATTCCTAGCACACATTTAGTCATGCATGGTTCATCAAGTGTTTCGCAAGAATCGCTAGAATTAATACGGCATTATGGTGGAAAAATTAAAGAAACTTACGGGGTACCCGTTTCGCAAATCGTGGAAGGGATTAAAAATGGGGTGCGCAAAGTGAATATTGATACAGATATTCGCTTGGCGATGACAGCGGCCATTCGAGAAAGCTTGACGCTACACCCAGAAGAGTTTGATCCACGTGTGTACTTTAAATCAGCGATTTCTGCCGCTCAGCATCTTTGTAAAGAACGCTTTGAGGCGTTTGGTAGCGCTGGCCGGGCCAGTCAAATAAAAGTTATTTCCATGGAGGCGATGGCAGCGCGTTATGCGAGTGGAGCACTGAATGCGCTAGTGTATAAGTGAAAGCATTAGACATAATGAAGCTTATTTTTGTAAAAGGTAAGGTGCGTTAAATGCGACGTAAGCTAGTAGTCGGTAATTGGAAACTGAATGGTAACCTTGCTAAAAACCAAGCACTTATTAGCCATTTGCTGGAGCGCTTGCAGGGCTTAGATGCAGCGGATTTTGCCATATGTGTGCCTTACACTTATTTATTTCAAGCCCAAAAATTGCTGACCAATACCAATCTGTTATGGGGCTCACAAAATGTGAGCCAATTTGGCGAAGGCGCTTACACTTCCTCTATCTCGGCAGCCATGGTAGCCGACTTTGGTTGTACTTTTGCCATTATCGGGCATTCGGAACGCCGCGCTTTAAGCAATGAAAGCAATCAGAAAGCCGCCAGAAGATTCACGCGTGCGGTTAGCGCAGGCATCACCCCTATCTATTGCGTGGGGGAAACTTTGGAGGAGCGTGATTCAGGCTTAGCAGAAAATGTGGTTAAAAATCAAATGCTCACCATTGTTTATGGCTTGGATGACAGCATGTTTGAGCGCGCCAAGCAGGTCAATACGGTGATTGCCTATGAACCCGTATGGGCGATTGGCACAGGCCTTACGGCAAGCCCACAACAAGCGCAGGCCATGCATTTATTCATCAGAAACCTGATTGCCACGCGCGACGCCGATTTTGCCAAAAAAGTGCGTATTATTTATGGAGGCAGTCTTACGCCTGCCAATGCTTGCAGCATGCTTATCATGCCCGATATTGATGGCGGGCTGGTGGGTAGATGTTCCTTAGCTGCTGAAGATTTCAGTCAAATCTGTCGCTTGGCTTGCGATACCAGTCAGTGCAACCATGGCTAATGAAATCACCGATAGAGAAACTCGGCTAAACGGAAGCTTCGCTCATCAAGTTTGCTGCGGGTGAGTAAAGTACTAATACCAATGTTAAATTGACACAAAATTGTCACATTGCGTTGCTATATTTGCGGGTTACTATGGAATCAACCACACAATACGCTTTTTTAGATCGCGATCTGAGTATTTTGAGTTTTAATCAGCGTGTACTTTCGCTGGCGCAACGTCAAGATTATCCTTTATTAGAGCGCTTGCGTTTTTTGTGTATCGTAGCGCTTAACCTAGATGAGTTTTTTGAAGTCAGGATGCCGCAACAACTTGCTGCTTGGCGCAGCGGAGATACGCAGGGCATTGTTAATGCAAAATCATTTGCAAAAAACTCCGAAAAAGCCCATGCACTGGTTGCCCAGCAGTATCAACTATATAACGAAGAGTTAATGCCATTATTGGCGCAGCATGATATTTTGTTGCTTTCGAATCATCAGCGTAATGTGGATCAAAAGCTTTGGGTTGAAGAGTACTATCAAGCGCAAATTAAGCCGCTATTGGTGCCAGTTGCGCTAGATCCGTCACACCCTTTCCCACAAGTCGCGAATAAGTCACTTAATTTTATCGTGCAACTCGAAAGCGTCTCAGATAGCAGTAAGGTGATTGCCATTGTGCGTGTGCCACGTGCTTTGCCACGACTGATTAAGCTACCGGTAGAACTCAGTGATGGCAAACAATGTTTTGTGGCTTTAAGTAGCGTGATCAGAGCGCATTTAGATGATTTATTTACTGGGGCAAAAATCGTCCATTATTCGCAATTCAGAGTAACGCGTAACTCTGATTTAGCCTTAGATGAGGATGATTTAAGTAATCTGCGCACTGCGCTACGCGATGAGCTAGCGCATCGCCAGTATGGTCAGGCAGTACGTCTAGAAGTTTCACATGGCTGCCAAATCGAGCTGGCAACATTTTTACTAGAGCAGTTTTCATTACCAGAACTTGCTTTATACCGTGTTCATGGCCCAGTGAACTTAGGTAGGTTGATTCAATTACCTGACATGGCAGAGGGTTCTGAGCTAAAGTTTTCCATGTTTAAACCTGCCTGGCCAAAATTGCTTGAACTCAAAACCTCAATTTTTGAGCAATTGAAACAAAGAGATATTTTAATCCATCAGCCATACGAGAGCTTTGAAGCGGTGCTACAGCTATTACAAGAGGCAGTTTATGATGATAACGTGCTTGCGATTCATCAAACTATCTATCGCACAGGGTCTGATGAACGCATGCTGAAGCTGTTACAGGAGGCGGTGCGTCGCGGCAAAGAAGTGCTGGTTGTGGTAGAACTTAAGGCAAGATTTGATGAGGAAGCGAATATCAACTGGGCCGAAGCGATGGAATCTATCGGTGGTCAAGTAGTATATGGTGTGGTAGGCTTAAAAACGCATGCGAAAATGTTGTTAATTATGCGCCGTGAAGGCGCATTCATTAGGCGTTACGGGCATATTTCTACAGGCAATTACAATCCTAAAACAGCAAAACTGTACACTGATATCTCAATGCTCACCAGAAACACGCTAATCACGCGTGATATGGAACATTTGTTTCGACATCTTACTAGCCAATTGCCTTTGCCACGCATGCGTCGTTTACTAGTAGCGCCATTTAATTTGCAGCAAACTATTTTAAGAAAAATCAAAGCGGCAACCTCTGCTGCAGCCAAAGGTAAGGCAGTCAAAATTATTGCCAAGATGAACTCTTTGACGGATGAGGTATTAGTGACAGCATTGATTCAGGCCGCACAAGCAGGCGTAGAGATTGACTTAATCGTGCGTGGTGCCTGCATCCTGCCACTCAATTTACCTGATATTAATGGCCGTATTCACATACGTTCGATAGTGGGTAGATTTTTGGAACACTCGCGGGTTTTCTATTTCGAGATTAATGGTAAAGTCAATTTGTGGCTCTCTAGTGCAGATTGGATGAGTCGTAATATGCTGCGGCGTGTTGAGATTGCTTGGCCTATTTTAGATATTGAGTTGCAGCAAAGGGTGGCAAATGAGTGTTTGCGACCATATTTACAAGATAACCAGGATGCGTGGCTGTTAGAATCTAATGGACAATATTCGCCAGTAGGGCAGCAGCAAAAAACGGATAAAAATACTAAAACGGTTTCCGCACAAATCTCACTCATGCAAAAATATGGTGGCTAGTTCCGGTGATTGTTTGCCAAAATTTAATTTTGTGGCGTCATGCAGATGCTCAGCTGATAGAAACCAACCAGCTTACACTGGCAGATGAGCCAGACATCAATCGTGCCTTAAGTGCTAAAGGTAAAGCACAAGCAAAAAAAATGGCCGGCTGGCTTAGGCAGCGTTTACCTAAAAACACACTAATATTAACTAGCCCAGCCGCGCGCGCAGAGCAAACAGCGCTTGCGCTAAAGCTGGATTATCAAATGGTAAGAGCCTTAGAGCCAGAAGCCACTTTGGAAGATATTCTTTTGGTGTTGGGCGGGCTTAGTGCGGGCAATGTTTTGCTCGTCGGCCATCAGCCATGGCTAGGTTTGCTTGTCAGCTATTTGACAAATTTACCTCATAAGCAGACCAAACAAGTAAAGATGACCAGCATCAAAAAAAGCGCTGTTTGGTGGTTTAAGCAAAGCAGTCTCGAGTCGGCTTCGCCTAAAGTAGCTACCAGCTTCAAGCTGGTAGCTGTTCAACACCCCGATTTTATTTGACGCTGGATATCACCAGCTATTATTTCTTTTTCGGTCTGCCCGTTTTAATCACTGGAATTTTGGCTAAGGTCGTTTTTAGGGTGTTATCGCTCATAGCCGTTAGCAACTTAATCCCTGCGCGTAGTAGCTCGCTCTTTTTCGCGGGCTGACCTAGTGTCGTCAAGCGTGCTTTAAGCAAAGTTAATTGCGCATATTCATCCTTAGGCATGGTAAAGCTATCGCGCTCCATTTTAATTTTGGGAGTTTTAATTTTTGCGACGGGTTTTTTTGCAGGCGATTTTTTTGGAACAGCCTTGCTGGCGACAACTTTCGTTACAGGTTTTTTTGCGGCTGGTTTTTTAGCCACTGGTTTTGCAATGACTTTTGCGCCGACTTTCTCTCCAAGCGCAGCAGCTTGCATGGGGGCAATTTTTGACATGTTCGAAATCTCCTTTTTAACAGTATAAACAGTTTATACTGTTAAAAATAAAATGCAAGCAATTACAAAAGGTTAATGTTTCAGGTAGGTAAAATGCTGATCATTAAGCTCCAGTTGGTTTTTTGCCAAGAGATCACTTCTTCTTCCAATAAATAAGCGGTTTGCGGAAACTTTTGAGACCAGGTTTGTGGCATACTCAGTTGAATCAAATTATCATGCAAGTGCAAAACCATATCTTTGAGCACGGGTTTGTTACGAGAGTGACAAAGTATTACAGCTAGCCTCAAACAAACTAGTTGCGAAACTAATCTTCTGTTACTGAAATCACCTTCAAGTTTTTTGATTTTCCCATAGTGCCCAAGAACAAGTAAGCTCAGTCGATGCAGTTCAGTTTGTGAAAAGCCCATTAATTCGGTATGGTCTAGGATATAAGCGCCATGACGATGCGCTTCTGTGTGCGAAATGGCGCAACCGATCTCATGTAACTGTGCGGCCCAAGCGAGCATTCTCCTGTCTGCACTAACTTCAATTTCAGTTAGGGTTAAGTCAATTGAAATTTTGTCAAAAAAGTAAGTCGCGGTATCTTTAACATTGCCCGCATGCTCTAGATTGACCAAAAAACGATTGGCAAGTAATTTGACTGAAGCCTCACGAATGTCGCTTATATCGTCATTGTCTTCAGCAATCATGTCGTAGAGTACACCGTGACGTAGTGCGCCATAAGCAACTTGCATTTCCTCAATATTGAGCAAATCAAACACGGCAAGCAGCACCGTCAAACCGCCACCAATCACTGCTTTTCGATCTTCTCGTAACCCTTCAAGCCTAAGGCGATCTGCATATTTTGCGCGAATTAATTCGTTACGTAACCAATCCAAACCTTTTCTGCTGATGCGATCTGCTTTATAACCTTCGTAAGCTAGAATATCTGCAATCGCTCCAACCGTGCCCGATGCGCCATAGGCAACATCCCAATACTCACGATGATAGGTATCGGCCACTGCATCTAAGAAAGATTCGGCGGCAATTTCAGCACGATAGAAATTTTTTTCAGAAAGCTCGCCGTTAGGAAAATATTTAAGTGACCAAGCCACCGAGCCAACGCGCAACGAATCCGTCGTTTGTGCGGTAAATTGCTGGCCTAAAATAAATTCGGTGGAGCGACCACCAATATCGATGACCAAGCGACGTTCATCCGACTGCGGCAGTAACCGACTCACACCTTGATAAATGAGCCGTGCTTCTTCAACACCAGAAATTACCTCGATGTTATAACCCAGCGCTTTTCTGGCAAGATTCAGGAAATAATCACGATTTTTCGCTTCACGCAACGTTTGCGTGGCTACTGCTCTCACATACTGTTTTGGAAACCCCTTTAGCGTTTCACCAAATCGTGCCAAGCATCTTACACCACGCTCTATGGCTTCTGGGTTTAGATTGCGATCAGCATCCAAATCACCGCCTTGCCGAACCGCTTCCTTAAGATAATCAACGCGTTGTATCTGGCCGCCCGCGTAACGACCAATTTCTAATCGAAAACTATTTGAGCCCAAATCGACCGCAGCGAGTAAGGTTTCTGCATTAATCGTTGTATTATTTTTCATGCTTTATTTATAGCATATTAAAAACGACCTGTGATGACAGAGATGAAAATAATATTATTGTTTCTGAATGGCCTGGGAACCCCTAAAAACGGTTGATTATTTCCAATTCATATTCTGAAAAATAGCGACCGATTACGGTTAAATCAAATCGTCGTAATATGCTGGTGTTAGATTCACGTTCCAGCAAAAACTCAAACGATTTCTTTACTAATGCTGTGGTAGTTATTTTACCGCCAGTGAGTTTCTGCGCGTAAGCGGTAGGTACGCTTACCTCGTGTGTTGTGGTGGAAGCAGCAGCCACGGTGACTTGAAAATTCTGCTGATTTATTTCGATAACCACCACCTCAGCCATTAATATGCTCGATTCTTTTGATTACACTGCTTGAAATTAACAATTTCAGCCCAAAATAGTAACAAACTTTAATGCATTAAAGGGGAAAACATGTCAAAAAAACCGTCTGCAAAACCAGTTGCCGATAAAATGAAATTTAAGGCCGAGGTCAAGCAATTGCTGCATCTTATGATTCATTCCTTGTATTCCAACAAGGAGATTGTATTGCGCGAGTTGATTTCTAATGCTTCAGATGCCGCAGATAAATTGCGCTTTGAAGCGTTGGCTGATAGTGCGCTATATGAAAATGATAGTGTGCTTACTATTCGGGTTGCGTTTGATGAAGCCACGCGTACGCTGACGATTTCAGATAACGGCATTGGCATGAGCCGTGATGAGGTCATTAACAATATTGGCACGATTGCAAAATCGGGCACGAAGGAATTTTTTAGCGCGCTTACCGGGGATCAAGCAAAAGACGCTCATTTAATTGGTCAGTTTGGGGTAGGTTTTTATTCTTCATTTATTATTGCCGATAAAGTCACCTTAACCACTAGGCGCGCAGGGCATGAAGACGCGGTGAAATGGGAATCTGCCGGCGAGGGCGACTTTACCATTGAGGCAGTGGATAAACCCACACGTGGCACCGATGTTGTGTTGCATTTGCGCGAGGCTGAGGATGAATTTCTGAACGATTGGAAGCTGAAAACTATTATTCGTAAATATTCTGACCATATCATGCTACCGATAGTAATGAAAAAGAGTGATTGGAAGGACGGTGAGCAGATAGCAACCGATGAAGATGAGATGGTAAACAAAGCCTCTGCATTATGGGCGCGTAGTAAAAATGAGATTAGCGAAGAAGAATACCAAGCGTTTTATAAACATGTTTCACATGATTTCGAGAACCCCTTAAGTTATACACATAGCCGTGTGGAAGGTAAGCAGGAGTATATTTCACTACTCTACATTCCAAGCAAGGCCCCCTTTGATTTATACGATCGTGAGCGCCGCCATAGCATTAAACTTTATGTAAAACGTGTATTTATCATGGAGGATGCGGATAAACTGATGCCGCAGTATTTGCGCTTTGTGCGCGGGGTGATTGACAGTGCGGATTTACCTTTGAATGTCTCGCGCGAGATTTTACAAGATAGTCGCGATGTCGAGACTATTAAAAATGGCTCTGTAAAAAAAGTGCTAGGGCTTTTAGAGGAATTGGCAAAAGATAAGCCGGAGATCTATGCAACCTTTTGGGACGAATTCGGCCGTGTGCTAAAGGAAGGTCCGGGCGAAGATTGGGCGAATAAAGAGAAAATTGCCAGCTTGCTGCGTTTTGCTTCCACCCATGCGGATAACGATACGCAAAATGTCAGCTTCAGTGACTACATTAACCGTATGAAACAAGGCCAAGAAGCCATTTACTACATTACGGCGGACACCTTTGCTGCAGCACAACACTCACCCCATCTTGAAATTTTTCGCAAAAAGGGCATTGAGGTATTGCTAATGAGTGACAAAGTAGATGAATGGCTATTAGGCAGCTTAACGGAGTTTGACGGCAAAAAACTACAATCGATTGCTAAAGGCGATTTAGATTTAGGTCAGCTGGAAGACGAAGCGGAAAAAGAAGCGCAGAAAAAGAGTGAGGATGAAGCAAAAGCGCTAATCGAGCGTATTAAACCGATATTAGGTGATGCGGTGAAAGAAGTGCGGGTTACCCATCGTTTAACCGATTCTCCAGCCTGTTTGGTGGTAGGTGAACATGATTTATCAGGTAATTTGGCGCGTATTTTGAAAGCTGCTGGGCAGAATGCGCCGGAAAGCAAGCCGATATTAGAGCTTAATCCTGCCCATAAATTGGTAGCGCGCCTAAAAGCGGAGCAAGATGAAGCTAAGTTCAAAGACTTTGCACATGTGCTGTTTGATCAGGCTTTGCTAGCGGAAGGGGGGCAACTGGAAGATCCGGCAAGCTTTGTGAAGCGCATGAACAGTTTAATTATGTAATTAGAGTATTTTGACAAAAGCCTAGGT
>JBQTJZ010000083.1:0-2118 GCA_052386615.1 Methylophilaceae bacterium | reverse complement strand
GGCTTAGATCGCATGGGTAAACCAGTAGGCAAAATTGTTGAGGTGCTGGATCGCACCAATAAAAGTGTAGTATGGCTCGTAGTGCGTGGTCAGGGGGTCACCATCGTTGCGGCAGAAGCTTAACGGATTAATCTAGATATTCTTATTCCCTATCACCTTGATATGGGGGCAAAAGTTGGCCAAGTGGTGATGGTGGAAATTACCGAGCAGCCGTCTATACATGCGCAGCCTATGGGCAAGGTGGTGCAAATTGTGGGGAACTATGCTGATAGCGGCATGGAAATCGAAATTGCGCTACGTAAGCATAAGCTACCTCATCAGTTTTCGCCGGCAGCATTGGCGCAAGCCGAAGACATTCCAAAACTGGTGCAAGCTAATGACTATAAAGGTCGCATTGATTTACGTGAATTGCCGCTTATTACCATTGATGGTGAAACCGCGCGCGATTTTGACGATGCCGTTTATGCCGAGCCACAAGGCAATGGCTGGCGGTTGCTGGTGGCGATTGCGGACGTGAGTTTCTACGTAAAACCGAATGACGCACTGGATAAAGATGCGTTGGAGCGTGGTAATTCTATTTATTTTCCACGTCGTGTTATTCCCATGCTGCCAGAGGCGCTTTCAAATGGCCTGTGCTCGCTTAATCCGGATGTAGAGCGTTTGTGTATGGTATGTGATATAGAAGTGAATACAGAAGGCATAGTAAAAAAATATAAGTTTTATCCCTCAGTGATGCGTTCACAGGCGCGGATGACGTACACCAAAGTAGCTGAGATGTTACAAAACCCTCAAGGTAGCATGGCACTAGAATACGTGCACATCATGCCACATGTGCACAATTTATATGCGATGTTCCAGTCCATGCTTAGGCAGCGGCAAAAGCGCGGTGCGATTGAGTTTGAAACTTCCGAAACCATGATGCTGTTTAACGATCAAGGCAAAATTGATAGTATTGTACCTACCAGTCGCAATGAGGCGCATAAGCTGATAGAGGAATGCATGTTGGCAGCCAATGTGTGTGCTGCAAATTTTTTACACCAACATAGCCACGCTGCCTTGTATCGTATTCATGAGGGACCAACCCCAGAAAAATTAGAATTGTTACGGACTTTTATGGCGGAATTTGGCTTTGGGGTAGGCGGTGGGGATAAACCACATGCCAAAGATTATGCCAAACTCATGGAACAGATTAAAAAACGCCCCGATGAACAATTGCTACAAACTGTTTTGCTGCGATCCATGCAGCAAGCGGTGTATAGCCCTGATAATGTAGGCCATTTTGGGCTTGCCTACGAGGCTTACACGCACTTTACCTCACCTATTCGCCGCTATCCTGATTTACTGATACATCGTGCGATTAAGGCTGTACTTAACGGCGAAACTTACAAGGCCAGTGATTGGAATCACTTAGGCGCGCATTGCTCAATGACGGAGCGCCGCGCTGATGATGCTAGTCGTGATGTGAGCAATTGGCTTAAATGTTTTTATATGCAAGATAAAATTGGTGAAGTATTTGAAGGTACGGTAGCTGGGGTAACTGCATTTGGTGTGTTCGTGGCTTTAGATGGCGTATATGTGGAAGGTCTGCTACATGTGACTGAACTAGGCAACGATTATTTCCATTATGATAAAGCGCGCCATGAAATGATCGGTGAACGCACCGGTGCGCGCTATCGTTTAGGCGATAGGCTAACGATTAAAGTGGTGCGTGTCGACTTGGAAAGTAGCAAAATAGATTTTAGTTTGGTAAATAAATTGGCCAGCTTAGAGAGTAAAGAAAAAGCGACTGCAGGCAGTATAAACAAAACCAAGCAAAAGCTAGAAGCGGACTCAAAGAGAAATTTTAGCGCAGGCACTGAAAGATCTGCCCGAAATACCAGTAGAAGCAATCAAAAACCCAGTACGAAAAAATCTGGCAAATTAAAAAATAGCAGTAAAAAAAGAAGATAGAATCAATAATGAGTGCAAATTTTAGTGTAACAACCCGCATATTATTCGGCTTTCACGCCGTGTTAAGTCGCATGCGGCAACATGCAAGTAGTATCCAAGAAATTTTAATCGATCAAGAACGTGTTGATCCGCGCATGAGAGATTTACTTAAATTAGCAGAAGATTCCC
>JBQTJZ010000082.1:0-5389 GCA_052386615.1 Methylophilaceae bacterium | reverse complement strand
ACGACCATCCACCTCAATCAGGTGTTCAATAGAATCCGCAGTTTCTGCAGGCATATGGTCAAGAGCAGATTTTATCAATGTTGGGATATTGGTAAAACTGATGCGTTGTTTCAAAAACGCACTGACTGCGACTTCGTTGACCGCATTTAGTATTGTCGCTGCAGTGCCGCCTGCACGGAGCGCATCGTAAGCCAGTTGCAAGCATGGAAAACGTTGGGTATCTGGTGCTTCAAACTCTAATTTCGCAATATCAAGTAAGTTTAGTGAACTGACGCCCGATTTGATGCGTCTGGGGTAAGCAAGCGCGTAAGCAATAGGTGTCCGCATATCAGGGTTTCCGAGTTGCGCTAACACACTGCCATCAACATATTCCACCATGGAGTGAACCACACTTTGTGGATGTACTACCACTTCAATTTGTTCGGGTCGTGCGTTAAATAGCCAATGCGCTTCAATCACCTCTAAGCCCTTATTCATTAAGGTTGCAGAGTCAATCGTAATTTTTGCTCCCATCACCCAATTGGGGTGCTTGAGTGCAAGTGTTGGTGTGACATGTTTCAGTTGCTCGGTGGTATAAGCTCTAAATGGTCCGCCCGAAGCAGTTAAAACAATCTTACGTACGCCACCATCCGCTAAATGTTCAAGCTGCTGTGCTGGCATCACTTGAAAAATTGCATTATGTTCGCTGTCAATGGGCAGCAAGGTTGCTCCACCAGCTTTTACCGCTTGCATAAACAAGCTGCCGGCCATAACTAAAGTTTCTTTATTAGCAAGCAATATGCGTTTTCCTGCGCGCGCAGCCGCCATGGCAGGCTTAAGCCCGGCGGCACCCACAATCGCCGCCATTACAATATCCACTTCGGTATCGCTGGAGACTTGCTCCAATCCGGTTGTACCTGAAAGAACTTCAGTATCACTTCTAATGACTTTTAGTTGGTTCGTAAGTTTGTGCGCAGCCTCATTCTCAAGAAGCACAGCAAATTTTGGCTTAAAGTCTACACATTGTTTGAGTATAATCTCTACATTGCTATTGGCCGCCAGCGCATAAACCCGGTAAGCATCAGGATGTCGCGCAATCACATCCAAGGTTTGCTGGCCAATGGTACCGGTGCACCCTAATATGGTAATGTTTTGCACTTATTGGGCAATCTGAAAATAGTGATAGACATAAATCGCCAATATAGCGATGGGAAGACTCGGGATTATGCCATCAATGCGGTCGAGAATTCCGCCATGGCCAGGTAATAGGTTGCCACTATCTTTTAAGTTGGCTTGACGCTTGATTAAAGACTCAAACAAGTCGCCGATGACGCCAAGTACTGTTATTCCCCAAAGGGCAGGAATTAGGATAAAACTGTTCATATCAAAACAAAAATATAATAGCCCTGCAAATAGGCTTACTGCGAGCAGCGCTCCGCACACGCCCTCCCATGTTTTGCCCGGGCTAATCATGGGTGCTAGCTTGTGCTTACCATAGTTTTTACCTACAAAATAAGCCGCGCTATCAGCAATCCAAATAGTCACCAGCAGTATCAGTAGTAACCATGGATCTGCGCCTTTTGCACAAATCAAAGCCAGCCAAAGTGACGCTAACAGTAATAGCCCTATCAGCGCCATCCCCACCTTTTGCTTGATGATAAAGCGCTTTGCCAACCAAAACGGTATCACAGTAAGCCAGAACAAGCCTGCGACGAAAAATATCAGTAGGGAACGATAAAAAAACCAGTGGAACCCTTGTTGATGCATCAGCATTACTGCGGATAAACCCAAAACTGCACACATCAAGGTGTAGACAAGTAGCTGAGTTGAGTTCAGTTTAATTAATGCCCCCCATTCGTACACTGCCAACAATGATAAGGCCAGCATGCCAATCGCCCACACCTCGTTAGAAAGCAAAAAAAGTGCGGGAATAAAAGCAGTGATGAGAATGCATGCGGTAATGATACGAGTTTTAAGCATGTATCACCTTAAGCACTTGCCAGTTGCTCGCTAGTGCGCCCAAAACGACGTTCACGCTGTTGATAAGAGTGGATGGCGGCGTTAAATGCTTCTTCATCAAAGTCTGGCCATAAAGTATCGGTGAAATAAAGTTCGGTATAAGCGAGTTGCCAGAGTAGAAAATTGCTAATGCGCTTTTCGCCACCGGTGCGGATAAATAAATCCGGCTCCGGTGCGTGATGCATCGCTAAGAAGGGTGCCAAATCCCCTTCTTCAAAAGTCATATTTTTATTTCCGTTCGCTTCTAACATCTGACGAATTGCCTGCAAAACATCCCAGCGTCCACCGTAATTCGCTGCAATGGTCAAAGTCAATCCTGTATTGTCAGTGGTTAGCTTCTCAGCAGCCTCAATTTGTTGCACTAAGTCCGCGTTAAAACGACCTCTATCGCCAATCAACACCAAACGAATATTATTTTCATGCAGTTTAGTCACTTCGCGCTTCAGCGCATCCATAAAAAGTCCCATTAGGAATGAAACTTCATCCTCTGGTCTGCGCCAGTTTTCGCTGCTAAAAGCAAATAGAGTAAGAAACTTGATATTGAGCTGCGCGCATTGCTTGACCAAATCACGTACTGTTTCTACACCACGTTTATGCCCTGCCACGCGGGGTAAAAAACGCTTGCGCGCCCACCGTCCGTTGCCATCCATAATGACGGCAATATGATTCGGTACTTCGCCTAGAATAGGAATAGATTTGGTTGAGCTTGCAAAAATGCCCTTGGAAAATATGCGCTTAGAGAGTAAAGCCAATGCAGGCTCCAGCTAAACAGCCATCAGGTCAGCTTCTTTAGCCAACAATAATTTATCCACCTCTGCTACGGCTTTATCTGTCATTTTTTGCACTTCATCTTGCGCACGGCGCTCATCGTCCTCACTAATTTCCTTATCTTTAATGAGTTTTTTGAGCGCATCGTTTGCATCACGACGCACATTACGAATGGCCACCTTCGCATTTTCGCCTTCTGTACGCACGATTTTAGTTAAGTCACGACGACGTTCTTCCGTCAGCATCGGCATAGGTACTCGAATCAAATCCCCATTGGTCGCCGGATTAAGTCCTAAGTCACTGTCGCGAATGGCCTTCTCTACCTTACTAATCATATTTTTTTCATAAGGCTGCACGTTAATAGTGCGTGCATCGCCCAAATTAACATTAGCCACCTGATTTACAGCAACCATAGAGCCATAATATTCCACCATTACATGGTCCAGCAAACCCGCGTGGGCACGTCCTGTACGTATTTTGGCTAAATCATTCCTAAGCGCGTCCAACGATTTAAGCATTTTTTGATCTGCCGTTTTCTTAATGTCTTCTAACATTGCTTTCTCCAACTCAATTCGGTGGATTACCTGACTTACTGAACAACGCGCGTGCCTTCATTCTCGCCCATAATCACGCGTTTCAGTCCACCCTGTTTAAAAATACTAAACACGCAAATCGGCAGGTTTTGGTCGCGACATAAAGTAAGTGCAGTAGCGTCCATTACTTTCAAGTTTTTACTAATAGCTTCATCAAAAGTGACTGTTTCGTATCGTTTAGCGTTGGCATTCTTTTTTGGGTCATCGGTATAGATGCCATCTACTTTAGTCGCTTTCAGTACAATTTCAGCATTTATTTCCATGCCGCGTAAAGCGGCCGCAGTGTCTGTAGTAAAAAATGGATTGCCAGTGCCCGCACCAAATATCACTACACGCCCTTCTTCCAAATAACGAATCGCTTTGCCGCGAATGTAAGGTTCAGCCACTTGCTCAATATTAAGCGCACTTTGCACACGTGCATTTAAGCCAATATTACGCATTGCATCTTGCAAGGCCATTGCATTCATCACCGTTGCGAGCATACCCATATAGTCAGCAGTGGCTCTATCCATGCCTGCCGCTGCTGGCGCTACGCCGCGGAAAATATTTCCCCCGCCGATGACCACGGCAACCTCAACCCCCAAATCCACAACCTCTTTAATTTGCGCCACAATATTATTAATAGTCGTGCGATTAATGCCATAAGCGTCATCCCCCATTAAGGCTTCTCCAGAAAGCTTAAGAAGGATACGTTTATATGCGGGTTTGGCCATTATTTTCCTTATTTTTTAACTTTGCCTATTTTAATCACAAATGACCTTAAGCGCCAAAAAAAAGTGGAACCAGCCTTGCGCTGACTCCACTTTCAATATTAGTCGCTACGATTTACAGCGTTACTTACATTTTAGCCGCTGCCGCAACTTCAGCTGCATAATCTACAACCGCTTTTTCAATACCTTCACCTACAACATACATGTTGAATGAGGCGACTGAAGCACCTTTTGATTTAAGTAATTGTTCGATAGTCATTTTGTCATCTTTAACAAAAACTTGGCTAAGCAGTGTTACTTCTTTCAAGAATTTTTGAACTGTGCCATCTGCGATTTTTTCCAACATGGCTTCTGGTTTGCCTGCTTCTTTTGCTTTTTCGATGGCAACACGACGCTCTGCTTCAATCAGTGAGGCGTCTACGCCAGAAGCATCCAACGATTTGGGTTTGGCGGCGGCAATATGCATAGCTAAGTCTTTACCTAAGATATCGTCACCCCCTACCACATCCACTAAAACACCAATTTTGCTACCGTGCACATAGCTCGCCACTTTGCCTTTGGCTGCAATGCGTACAAAACGACGTGGCGTGATGTTTTCGCCAATCTTACCAACCAATTGTGCACGCACCTCTTCTGCGGTACTGCCGCGCATCACCATCGTTCCGACGTCAGTAATATCTGTTGGGTTATTTGCGGTAACTATTTGCGCCAATTCTGCTACATATTTTAAGAAGTCTTCATTTTTTGCACAGAAATCCGTTTCTGAGTTAACTTCAATCATCGTTGCTGTTTTGCCGTCCATAGAAACGCTAATACCCACAGTGCCTTCGGCTGCTACGCGACCCGCGGCCTTGCTAGCTTTATTTCCAAAACGTACACGGAGAATTTCTTCTGCGCGCGTCATATCGCCTTCAGCTTCAGTCAACGCTTTTTTGCAATCCATCATTGGCGCATCGGTGCGCTCACGTAAATCTTTTACCATGCTTGCGGTAATTTCAGCCATTTGGGGCTCCTTAGTATTAATGTTTAACTTTAAAATATAATTATATTTAATTGATTATAAATAATAAAAGGGGCTAATAAGCCCCTTTTTGATACACTTTAATTATTCCGCAGCAGCTTCTGCCACTTCTACAAATTCTTCAACTTCAGCGGCAGATTTCACAATCTCAGTCATTGCATTGGCACGGCCTTCTAACACTGCAATGACTGAGATTGTGAAATCTGCCGCTGAAGTTGAAGAATTTGTAGAAGTGGCAGAAGCTGCTGCGGAATAATTAAAGTGTATCAAAAAGGGGCTTATTAGCCCCTTTTATTATT
>JBQTJZ010000081.1:0-2673 GCA_052386615.1 Methylophilaceae bacterium | reverse complement strand
CAGCTCACACAAAAGGGCACGCCTAGCCAACGGGCAGCCGTGCTACATAATATAGGCAATATGTTCTTTTTAAAGAGTTTGCAGGTCAGTGGCGGCAATGACCCTAAAGTGCGTGATGAGGTTGAGTACTTGCTCACTCAAGCCCATAGCTCATACAAACAAGCGTTAAAACTGGATGATAGCAATTGGGGAACACGCCGTAATTTGGACCGTGTAATCACTTTACTGCCAGAGACGCCCACACCAGGCGTGGGCGAATCTGAATCGCCCGGCCTGATTATGGGTAATATTCCAGTAGGATTACCTTAAATGTTGCGATTTAAAAAAATATTTCATTTTTTTAAGCAGCAACGTGACAGCGCCCTGCTGGGTGGCGCAATGATATTGCTCCTAATCGCGATGTTACATCCCACAGTGCCGATTAAACACAATATTTATACCTATCTATTGGTGGCTGATATTTCGCAAAGCATGAATGCCATAGACACGACCATCGACGGAAAACCCGCTGCACGCATCGCAAAAATGCAAAAAATTATGCACGAAATCGTGTCATCTTTACCTTGTGGCACTAAAGTGAGCATAGGATTATTTGCCGGAGTAAGCGTAGCCGCGCTGTATAACCCGATAGAAGTGTGTGCCAACTTCAATGCTATTCAAGATACCATAGATCACTTTGACTGGCGTACCGCTTGGTCTGGCAACAGCAGGCTACGTGAAGGCTTATACAGCATGGCGAGAACTATCCGTGCCTTTCCTGAGTCCGCACAAGTGGTTTTTTTTACCGATGGTGAAGAAGCCCCAAAATTACATGCCTTCAATACTAAAGACTTGACCAACTTTCAAGGTGCGGATGGCTGGCTGATTGTGGGGATAGGCAGCGAAAAAGGTGCCGCTATCCCTAAATTAAGCGACAAAAACCAATTGATAGGCTACTGGTCTAACGAGAGCTTTGCCTTACAGCCGGGCGTAGCACAAATTTCTGAGTCCAATATTGGTATCAGAGATGATAATGTTGCGGGTGGTGAACATGATCGCTATATTTCAAAACTCGACGCGGCCTATTTGAAGACTATCGCCAAAGAAGTAGGTGCTATGTACGTGCAGGGTGACAATGTACACAGCGTATTAGATGCAATGAAAAAGCAAAAACCTGCTCGCCGTGATATTGCCCCGTTTGACTTACATTGGGTATTATCAAGCTTAGCGGGCTTGCTATTGTTAGCGGCCTATTTTAGCAAACACCCCCTCAAGCAAATAGGTATTGCCTTGCGTTTTTATAAGAAAGAATTTGCACGAAAACGCGCCAAAAACGAAACCTCGATTGCGCATGATAATTACTTAAGTTAACGTTATTTTTCTACTGAAATTTGCGCCAACGCAAATAAACACGCAATTTTCGATGTTGTTCTTGGTAATCGCCATGTGTAAACAAGACGAGGGGCGGCAAACCCCATTTGAGCCCTTCTCTTTCCGTATTCAAAATAATTAGGAAACGATGGACAAAACTTTCATTTGCGAGCTTAGGCATAAACCGTTGACCTCGCTTATTTGTCATTTTTAGCTGACCTTGGCTATCCACATGGAGCACTTGCCAAGACCATGGCAACCACAACAATGCATCGCGCAGAACACAATAAACGCCTGAAAAAACAAGCAACGTCATTAACCCTATTTTAATGAATAATTGCAGTGGCAATTGCCATACAATAACACCACTCAATATTGAAATAAAACTCAACCAGCCCAATAACAACATTGAAGGCTTAAGCTGAATATCAATGGTTTGAAATTGTTGAGATTTCATTTTGCGCATTAAAGATATAAAGGTAAATATTGGCATGACAGAAACGATATGGCAAACAAGTTTAATCGCTCAAGGGGCGGTCTCTGTCAATGGTGCAGTAATGCACTTTGGCAATCCTGCGGATGAATTAGCATCGACTGCGAACAAAAGTATACTATGCGATATGTCACATCTTGGTTTACTGGAACTCAGTGGCGCAGATGCTAGGTCTTTTCTGCAAGGCCAAGTCACCAACGATGTCAACTTATTGACGGGGCATCAAGCACATTACAGCGGCTATTGCACGCCGAAAGGGCGCATGCTGGCACTGTTTCTGGCCTTTGCCCATCACGATCATCTGCATTTGCAATTACACCGCGAACTTTTGGAATCCGTCATGAAGCGCCTAAAAATGTACGTGATGCGTGCAAAAGTAACCATAAAAGATGCCTCGGATCCTATCATTAAATTGGGCGTGCACGGCCCTGATGTGACACAGATATTGACGTCTTTATTTACAAGAGTCCCTAGCCAAGATTACGAACTTGTGAACTTGGAGAATGGCGCTATCGTGAAATTACCCAGCTTGACTGGCAATGCACGCTTTGAAATTTTTACCGATGCGAACTATGCACCCAACCTCTGGGGAGCGCTCAAACAACACTGCCAGCCAGTTGGCAAACCTTGCTGGGACTGGTTGGAGATACAAGCAGGCATCCCGGATGTCACCGCAAGAACGCAAGAAAAATTTGTACCGCAAATGCTTAATCTGGATATTTTGAACGGTATCAACTTCAAAAAGGGGTGCTACACTGGGCAAGATATCGTCGCTCGTTCGCATTATTTAGGGAGCGTTAAGCGACGCACTTACCTAGTTAACATCAGGA
>JBQTJZ010000080.1:0-10346 GCA_052386615.1 Methylophilaceae bacterium | reverse complement strand
TAAAAACTCGAGACCATAATCACACCAACGAGACTGAATGGCATATAGATTTAATGAGGGAAAGCGGCATTAACATTTTAAGTTTGCTGCCGTATGAATTTGGCAACATTTTTCAACTGCCAATGATGGAAAGCCCACCGCCAACAATCGTTTATGCTATAGCTACGCAATTCATCCGGCGGGTTTTGCCCTAAAAATTGTAGGGCATGATATAGCGCGATAGCCGTTTGTTTCTCATCCAACGGTTTGGCCAATGTTTGCTTGCTGAGCTTTTCGGCGTGAGCATTGACCGCAACCGGGATGTGCGCATAGGTTGGCTGTTGGTAAGCTAACATTTGTTGTAAATAAATTTGTCTGGGCGTTGAACCCAACAAATCTGCGCCTCTAACCACATGGGTGATGCCTTGCATGGCATCGTCTACCGTTACCGCAAGCTGATAAGCAAACAGGTCATCCGCTCGTCTTAATATAAAATCACCGATATCATGACTCAAATGGTGCGAGATTTCACCTTGAATACTGTCATTAAAGCGCACGATGGAGGCCGGTGTTTTGATACGCCATGCCATGGGTGAACTTGGTTTAATCGGTTGTTGTAAGCATGTTTTAGGGTAGATAGCGCCTTCGATGCCAAAATGAATGGCTGAATCAGCAATTTCTTTGCGCGTGCAGGTACAAGGATAAACCAATTGCTGGCCTGTTAACTGATTAAGCGCTTCCTCATAATGGGCATAGCGCTTACTCTGGTAAATCACTTCACCATCCCATTCAAATTCAAACCGCTCCAGTGTTTGTAGGATATGCTTGGCTGCCCCGGGCATTTCGCGTGGTTTGTCCAAATCTTCCATGCGCACTAACCATTTGCCGTGATGTGACTTTGCCTCAAGATAGCTGGCAACAGCCGCAGCCAGTGAACCAAAATGCAACCGCCCAGTAGGAGAAGGAGCAAAACGTCCAACGTAAGACATGCTTAGTGAACCGGCTGTAAATAGGGGGGGATATGCCAGCTTTGCAATTGTTTGCCAAGCAACTGCAAATGACATGCCAAGCGATCTACGCCGTTTGCGCTTACTTCAAACTCATACAGACGCACCCACTGGGCATGCCCTCGGCTATCACGACCCAGCCAAATTCTGTTACAGGCCACGGTTTCATCGAGCAGTTGCAAGTTGCAACGTTGCGCCAGTTCGCGCCCTATTTGAACGGCAATTTCCCGTTTAGCCACAGTATCTAGCCAAAACCATGCCAGTAGCAAAAGAACGACAAGTAAAATAAATTCGAACATAGCATTCACTTTTTTAGTAAAGCAGCTTTTATATTTAGCATTAAGACCCTATAATGAATCGAGTGAATAATGATATTTTTCAATAGATTATGCAGTAGAATCTAAAATATTGTTTAAGTGAACATTTCATGACAATACAAGAGCGCGAACAACAGGCCTTAGAAGTGTATATCAAACTGCTCAAAAGCAAAGGGTTTGGCCCGGAAACTTTTGTGCAACGCATTAATTTTTTAAACAAATTGATGCCCCATCTTGCCGATAAACAGATGGAGGGAGTTGAGTATCGTCTAGCCGTCGAAACGGTAATGGACGACGTTACTGAAGCCGATTGGCCAGAGAGCTTAGTGATTGCACGCGAGTATTATCCATTCTGGTGTAACGATATAAAAGCGGTTGCGAGCTTAAGCAAAAATGTGCAAAAGGACACCTTGCCGATAGACTGGAAACCTATCGAGGTGAAACTTGCAGAGCTATGGCATACGGTAGACGAGGAAAAATTTGGCACAACCGATAGTTGGGCTCTCAAAGGCTACACCAAAGCGCTCCGCAATGAAAACGCCGAACAGATTTTGATTGATACGCGCGTTAAGCTTGCTAAAATTTTGCTAGTGCGCCTTAGAGATGCCCCCGAGCACGACAACCGCTCTTACCGCACGGTGGTGGATGCTACCTTGCCTTTGTTTGAAGTTAAAAAGAATCGCCGTTTGTTTCTGGTGGTGGTGCGAGAGTTTTTTCATTTCTGGGCAGGCAACCCAGAAGCGGAAAAATATATTCTAAATGGCAATACCGTCAGCATGATTTAGTCATTTTCGAGGGTGTATTGCGCTAAATTTAGTGCAATGCACTATCAGTAGCACTAAAATAGTTCGTTTATTCCCACTAATTTATTGAAGTTCTAATCAATCAATTGCATAATCTGCAACAGGTGTGGTTTTAGCCAAAATTTTACAATAAAGATATTTTTAGGGGAGATTAAATGGAGCAACTTGTCACAGCAAATGACACCCTGTTTGTATTGCTAGGCGCTATTATGGTGCTTGCAATGCACGCCGGTTTTGCATTTTTAGAGCTGGGTACGGTACGCAGCAAAAATCAGGTCAATGCCTTAGTCAAAATTATTGTCGATTTTTCATTATCTACTGTCGCCTATTTTTTCATTGGTTACAGCATCGCTTATGGGGTTAGTTTTTTCAGTGGTGCCGAAACTTTAGCAGCAAAAAATGGTTACGATTTAGTCAAATTTTTCTTTTTGCTCACATTTGCAGCTGCAATTCCAGCTATTGTTTCGGGCGGCATTGCCGAACGAGCCAGATTTAACCCGCAACTCGCGGCCACATTTCTACTGGTTGGATTCATCTATCCTTTTTTTGAAGGCATTGCCTGGAATGGACAGTATGGCTTTCAGGATTGGCTCAACGCAACGTTTGGTGCAAAATTTCACGATTTTGCCGGCTCAGTTGTAGTGCACGCAATGGGTGGCTGGATTGGCTTAGTAGCGGTTATTCTGCTGGGGGCACGCACGGGTCGCTATGCTAAAGATGGGCGTTTACACGCTTATCCACCTTCTAATATTCCTTGGCTAGCCTTAGGCGCATGGGTGTTAACCGTGGGCTGGTTCGGTTTTAATGTGATGTCTGCGCAAACTATACAAGGCATTTCAGGGTTAGTAGCAGTTAATTCATTAATGGCGTTGGCAGGGGGCACCTTAGTGGCTGTGGTATTGGGAAAAAATGACCCAGGTTTCGTTCACAATGGCCCCTTAGCGGGGTTGGTGGCTGTATGTGCCGGTTCGGATGTGATGCACCCTCTTGGTGCGCTAGCTACCGGTGCGGTGGCAGGCGCTATATTTGTCTGGGCGTTTACTATGACACAAAATCGCTTAAAAATTGATGATGTACTGGGGGTGTGGCCGTTACATGGTTTATGTGGCGCTTGGGGTGGTATCGCAGCGGGTATCTTTGGCGCAAAAGCCCTTGGGGGATTGGGTGGCGTCAGCCTGATGTCGCAACTGGTGGGCACAGGGCTAGGCATATTGATAGCCCTGACCGGAGGTTTTATTGTGTATGGCTTACTTAAAAAACTGGTGGGTATTCGCTTGAGCGCAGAGGAAGAATTTGACGGTGCTGACTTAAGCATTCATAAAATTAACGCTACGGCAGAAGATTAGTTTCAACCTTAGGCTTTAGCTTTACACGAAACGCCATGCTAAACTAACGCATGGCGTTTTTTCATGTAATTATTCCCGCCGCAGGGGTTGGCAATCGAATGGCGAATGTGTTGCCCAAGCAATATTTACAGCTTGCGGGCAAACCAGTCATTTCCTATGTTATTCAGGTTTTTTTTAATAATCCGCGCATCACCAGTATCCATTTGGCTTTAAGCCCAGAGGATGAGTTTTGGCGTAGCCTTACGCTTAATCCCGATAGTAAACTACACTTGCACTACACTGGCGGCGCCAATCGAAGCGAAACGGTACTGAATACGCTGCTGACGATAGAGCAAAATATACAGCCAGAAAGTGAAGATTGGATATTAGTGCACGATGCGGCAAGGCCAGGCTTGAGTGCGGAGTTATTAGACCATTTGCTCGATACGCTCGAAACAGACAAAGTGGGCGGCTTGCTCGCTATGCCCGTTGCAGACACGGTTAAAAAATCGGATGAAATCAATCGCGTTGAGAAAACCATTTCACGGCAAAATTTATGGCAAGCGCAAACGCCACAAATGTTTCGCTTTGAGACGCTTAAAAAAGCTTTGATGAATTTTGATGGTATCCCCACCGACGAAGCCGAGGCAATTGAAGCGCTAGGCTTACAGCCTAAATTGGTGCATGGGGAACTCAAAAACTTGAAAATCACTTATCCGCAAGATCTTGCGTTGCTGGTAATGTTATTGGAAAAATCAAAGGATAGCCCTTAAATGCGAATCGGACATGGTTTTGATGTGCATCGGCTGGTGGCTGGTCGTAAGTGCATTATTGGCGGCGTCGAAATTGCGCATGATAAAGGATTGGATGGTCATTCTGATGCTGATGTGTTGCTACATGCAATTTGTGATGCGCTGTTAGGTGCGGCGGCCTTGGGCGACATTGGCAAACACTTTCCACCAACAGATGAGCGCTACCAGGGAATTGATTCTCGCGAGTTATTACGCCATGTGGTTAATCTCATTAAGAATAAAGGTTTTTCGATAGAAAATATCGATGCCACTGTAATTTGCGAAGCGCCAAAACTATCGCCACACACTGCACAAATGTGTGACAATATTGCGGCCGATTGCGATACAAGCGCAAACCAAATCAACGTTAAAGCAACGACAACAGAAAAGCTCGGCTTTACAGGACGTGGCGAAGGTATTGCCGCCGAGGCCGTTTGTATCATTAAGTTGCTTTAATTTCGCGCTATGTTTCGCTGGTTCGAACACCTCGTTAACCCTTTCCCCAGCGATAGCGTTGTCTCTCCGCCAAAAAACTTCTGGGCGTTTGCTTGGGCTTGTACACAAGGCATGCGCCCTTATATTATAGGCATGACGCTGTTCACCGCCATCATCGGCGCTTTCGAAGCTTTGCTATTTGCCATGATGGGTAAAGTGGTGGATTGGCTGGCCAAGACTTCACCCGATGCGTTTTGGGCGCAAGAGCAACAACATCTCCTTATTTTGGCATTAGTTTTGTTAGCAAGCACCTTGTTAATTGTAATTCAAACCATGTTAAAGCATCAGGCTTTGGCAGGGAATTTCCCAATGCGCATGCGCTGGAATTTTCATCGCTTGATGCTTAACCAGAGCATGAGTTTTTATCAGGATGAATTTGCTGGACGCGTGGCAGCAAAGGTCATGCAAACTGCTTTGGCAGTGCGTGACGTGTGGTTTATCGTGGCGGATATATTGGTGTTTGTGGTGATTTATTTCGCTACTATGGTCAGTGTGGTTGGCAGTTTTAATCCATTGATTATCTGGCCTTTTTTAGGCTGGCTGGCGTTGTATTCAGGTGCGCTACTTTATTTTGTGCCTAAATTAAGCCTTGTTTCGCGCAATCAGGCCGATGCGCGCTCTCTGATGACAGGGCGCATTACTGATGCCTATACCAATATCAGTACAGTTAAACTATTCTCCCACGCCGGACGTGAAGCAGGGTATGCACAATCGGCGATGCATGAGTTTTTAGGTACAGTGCATGCACAAATGCGGCTGGTAAGCAGCGTAGAAACCATTAATCATTTTCTGAATATGGCACTGATTATTGCCAGTGGCGGCTTGGGGCTTTGGTTGTGGAGCAAGGGGCAGGTGAGTGTTGGTGGCGTGGCGGCGATTACTGCCATGAGCTTGCGTTTAAACGGTATTTCGCATTGGGTGATGTGGGAGATGACCTCGCTTTACGAGCAAATTGGTACGGTGCAGGATGGGATTAACACGATCTCTATGCAGCACAGCATCGTCGATGCGACCGATGCCAAGCCATTGCAGGTAACGGTTGGCCAAGTGCAATTTAAGCAGGTTGATTTTGCTTACCCAAACCAAAAGCAAATATTGCAAAATTTTCAGCTGGAGATTAAGCCCGGCGAAAAAGTAGGGCTGGTGGGACGTTCTGGTGCCGGTAAATCGACCGCAGTCAATTTGTTGTTGCGTTTTTACGATGTACAGGCTGGCGAAATTTTAATCGATCGTCAAAATATTAAACACGTTACGCAAACCAGCTTGCGCGCTCACATTGGCATGGTTACGCAAGATACCTCTTTATTGCATCGTAGTGTGCGTGACAATATCCTTTATGGTCGTCCAGAGGCGATGGAAGCCGAAATGATTGCAGCCGCCAAGCGCGCAGAAGCACATGAATTTATTTTGAATTTGCGCGATGCTAAAGGGCGTACTGCTTATGATGCTCATGTGGGGGAGCGTGGGGTGAAGCTTTCGGGCGGGCAACGGCAACGTATCGCCATTGCGCGCGTAATGTTGAAAGATGCGCCAATATTGTTATTAGACGAGGCAACCAGTGCACTGGATTCTGAGGTGGAAGCAGTGATTCAGGAAAGTTTATACAACCTGATGCAAGGTAAAACGGTGATTGCTATCGCACACCGCTTATCTACCATTGCCGCAATGGATAGGCTGATTGTGCTAGATGAAGGCCAAATGGTAGAAGAAGGTACGCATCAAACATTGCTGAAACAAAAAGGCTTGTATGCAAACTTATGGGCGCGGCAAAGCGGCGGCTTTTTGGCGGAAGATTAAACGCAGTGTAAGGCGAATTGCGGCGTTGCGCGGTGCTCGAAATCCTCATGTACTTTGTGTACACTCTGGTTTCTGCGCGCCGTGCGCCTTGCACTTTATCCTAACACAACGTTTAATGGAGAGATTTTAATGGCAACCGAAATCGAATCAAAACCACCATTCCCGCCGTTTACGCGCGAAACGGCTAAGCAAAAAGTGCGCATGGCAGAAGATGGCTGGAACAGCCGCGATCCACAACGGGTGTCTTTGGTTTATACCATGGATAGCCAATGGCGTAACCGCGCCGAGTTTCCTAAAGGACGTGAGGCGATTGTGGAATTTTTAACGCGTAAATGGACGAAAGAGCTGGATTACCGCCTAATTAAAGAGCTGTGGGCGTTTGATGGCAACCGCATCGCGGTGCGCTTTGCTTATGAATGGCATGATGACAAAGGCAGTTGGTTTAGAAGTTACGGCAATGAAAACTGGCAGTTTACACCACAAGGTTTAATGGAGCTGCGTTACGCCAGCATTAACGATTTACCGATTAATGCAAGTGAACGCAAATTTTTCTGGCCGCTTGGTAGAAGGCCAGATGATCATGCAAGCTTGAGTGAGTTGGGGTTGTAATGTAGGTTGGCGGTGAGCGTAGCGAACCCCAACGATGTGTAGATGTTGAGGATAAATGTTGGGGTTCACAAACCCAATTCACTCCAGCCTACTTGCTACATGGTATATCATATTGATTTAGCTAATAAAATTTAGTTCGGGGATGATATGAGAAAAATAGCGGTTGGTATTGCTCTGATGGCACTGATAGGCTGTGAAGGTTCAAAGGTTGAAAGCGCTAACAGTGAGTTAGTTAATAAAGTTTCGGAACTAGAAAGTAGATTAAGTACAAATGAAGCTGAATTATTTGAATTAAAAAATCAAGTCTCAGATGTATCTGTTAATGAATTGATTAGAAAGTATGAAAAAATTGCTTTTCTAAAAGTCGGAACTAAGGAATTTTTACCTATAACTACAGAGGTAGGTGTAATAACAGTGAGTTTGTCTAATATTGAGCAATATGCGAATGGAAGCAAGGTTTCTGTTGAATTTGGCAATCCACTTTCAGCTACAATAAATAATGCTAAATTTACAGTTGATTATGGAAGCCTAGATAAAGACGGCTTAGTGGTAACTGCAAAAGAGAAGTCAAAAGAAATAAGTTTAATAGAGCCTTTGAATGCTGCAAGTTGGAATAAAACAGAATTGCTGGTGGAAGGGTTACCTATAAATGAGTTAGGGTATATTAGGGTACATAGTTTAGCAGTTTCAAATATTGGTCTTTATGCGAAAAGACGTTAGTATTTAAGCCTTCAACAACACAATCACTGCGCCGCTACCGCCATCTTCCGGCTTGGCTTGCGCGTAGGCAATCACTTCGTCGCGTTGCATCAGCCAACTGCGCAATTTATGTTTCAACACGGGTTCGCGGTTGCGCGAGCCTAGGCCCTTGCCATGTACAATACGCACGCAGCGGATGTTACGCTTTTTGCAACTACTTAGAAAATCTGCTACATATTGTCGTGCCTCATCTGAAACTAAGCCATGCAAATCAATTTGCGCCTGCACCACCCAAAAGCCGCGCCGTAGCTTGCTTAAAATGTTGGGTGAATGGCCTTCGCGCAAGTAAAGTAGTTCTTCGCCACTTTCTATTTCATGCGCGGGCATGTAGTTATCACTGAGCGAATCGGCAAGCGCTTGCTCTTCATCGCGCATGAATTGTTTGGGAATTGGTTTGGGCTTTTTGGGCGTAGCTTGTACGCGCCCCTTAGCTTCTAATGGCCGCGCGCCCTTAACCGCCTCGCGGAATAGCCGTAATTCATCGTCGATGTCGTCAGAATTTGCCACGGCATGTGCATCAACTACTTAAGGTTATCCAAATAACGCTCAGCATCCAATGCGGCCATACAGCCTGTACCCGCGCTGGTTACCGCTTGGCGATAGATGTGGTCTTGCACGTCGCCCGCTGCGAATACGCCAGGTATGCTTGTCGCAGTTGCATTGCCCGTACGACCCATTTGCGTGACAATGTAGCCACCTTCCATCTCGAGCTGGTCTGCAAAAATATCGGTATTGGGTTTATGACCAATGGCAATAAACACACCCTTAAGCGCAATATCTTTAGTTGCGCCAGTTTGTACATGTTTAATCCGCATACCGGTTACGCCGCTATTGTCGCCCAGCACTTCATTTAGCGTGTGAAAAAGTTGCAGTTCAATTTTGCCCTCACGAACACGCGCCATCAGTTTATCTACCAAAATGGCTTCCGCTTTAAATTTATCGCGGCGATGCACGAGTGTGACTTTGCTGGCAATATTGGCTAAGTAGAGTGCTTCTTCTACTGCGGTGTTGCCGCCGCCAATCACAGCAACTTCCTGATTTTTATAAAAGAAACCATCACAAGTGGCACAAGCGGAAACACCTTTGCCGCTAAAGGCCTCTTCACTTGGCAAGCCTAAATATTGTGCCGAGGCACCTGTGGCGATAATCAGCGCATCACAAGTATATTCAGCGTTATCGCCTTCTAAGCGAATCGGTTTTTCTTGTAAATGGGTGGTGTGGATATGGTCAAAAATCATCTCGGTGTTAAAACGCTCTGCATGTTTTTGAAAGCGCTCCATCAATTCAGGGCCTTGCACTCCATCGTTATCCGCGGGCCAGTTGTCTACTTCGGTCGTCGTCATCAATTGACCGCCTTGTGCGATACCAGTGATGAGCACGGGTTTTAAGTTGGCGCGTGCCGCGTAAACGGCAGCAGAATAACCAGCTGGTCCAGAGCCCAGAATAAGTAAGTGAGCGTGTTTATGGGACATATATGCTTTTCTAATATTAAATGGTGATTAAATTTCAGTCTTGAAGCCTAAGCTTAGATTATGAGGTTAGTTGCAGTATTTTCAAGCAAACTTTAGACATATTTTTAGCTCAATTCTAAAAAATTAAATCGTAAATTTAGCTTTAATTAAAGAGATCTGGTTTGAAAGAATAAGTGCATATTAGTTTTTTTACCCATACTTTGTGCAATTCGATTTTGCTATAATCAAACGATTATTGTAATCGCAATTAACCATTCATTTTTTAGGGTAAAAACGATTTGTTTTTCAAAAAAAAATCTTCAGCGATTAATGGTCGTGTCGAGGCACCAAAAAGTGCCAAGCAACTTCAGCATGCTTACCTAGTACGCGAAGCTTGGTGGTTAGGCTTGGTGTTGGTAGGGGTCTACCTTGCGGTTATTTTTATTTCCTATAATAGTCAAGATCCTTCATGGTCACATTTAGCCAGCGAGAATGCTGTGATACACAATGCGGGTGGTGCGGTGGGGGCTTGGGTTTCAGATATGTTGCTGTATCTGTTTGGATTCTCGGCATGGTGGTGGGTAGTGCTGGCATTCTACAGTATATGGTTAGTTTATTGGCGTCTAGAACTCACGCTAAGCGAGCGGCCATTTTTAATATTTAACTTGGTTGGATTTGCGCTGTTATTGCTTGCTTCGAGTGCACTGGAGGCGGGCCACCTCGTCAGTTTACCGGCAAGCTTACCGTTGGATGCTGGCGGTATGTTGGGCAACGCAGTTGATCATGTGTTACGCAGTATGTTTGGCTATGCAGGCTCTACTATGCTGTTGTTGCTATTGTTCGCTGTTGGCTTTAGCTTATTCACTGGCTGGTCGTGGATTATGATGACCGAAAAATTAGGCGCGATGGTGATTTCTAGCTATGAATGGGTGTGGAATCAATATCACGACTGGCAAGATAAGAAAGCAGGTAAGGTTGTTGAGCAAGCGCGCACAGAGTTTGTAGCACAGGAG
>JBQTJZ010000079.1:0-2154 GCA_052386615.1 Methylophilaceae bacterium | reverse complement strand
GGTCAGAGCCATTTGAAATTTGACGTGCGCGGTAGGCCGCCACCAGCGTCAATTGAAAGCGGTTTGGAATATTTTCTAAACAATCATCTACGGTAATACGTGCCATGGTGAATCCTTAAAAATCATCAGGTTAGCTTTTGAATAAGTGCTGCATGCCGCTGCAACTGTGTATTGATTTTAAGCCGTTGCGTGCGAATAATCGCCGTTAAGTCCTGCAAGGCCTCATCGAAGTTATCGTTGATTGTAACATAATCGAACTCGACCAAGTGGCGCATTTCTTCTCGTGCTACTGCTACGCGTCTAGCAATAATTTCGGCACTGTCTTGACCGCGGTTATTCAAACGTTCTGTCAGCGTCTCCAGCGAAGGCGGTAAAATAAAAATACTCGTTGCTTGTGGGTAAATGTTGCGTACTTGCGCCGCACCTTGCCAATCAATTTCCAAAACTACATCATAGCCAGCCCGCAAAGCAACATCTACAGCGTTCTGCGAGGTGCCGTACTTTGCACCATGTACATCGGCACTCTCTAAAAAACCACCTGCATTTAAAATTTCTAAGAATTCTGCCTCGGTTACAAAATGGTAATGCACCTCATTTTCTTCGCCAGGGCGCGGTGACCGCGTGGTATGTGAGACAGAATGTTGAATTTGCGTATCTTTAGCTAGTAACGCACTCACTAAACTGGTTTTACCCGCACCAGAGGCGGCGGTAATGACAAATAAATTGCCTTGTAGCATCCCCATCAACACCACTCCGGGCTAGGTAACGCACTAAAAACTGACCTCAAACCTTCAGACCAGCCTTGCCTGACTTTCGCATAATAAGGGTCATTTTCCGTAATCCTCTGATGACAATCCGCATGAAAACTATCACTTCTATAAATCAATAAATCAATTGGGGCTGCCACTGAAACATTACTACGGATTGTGGAATCAAACGAAATCAGTACACACTTAACTGTGTCCATAATTTCGCTATTGTGTTTAACTACACGGTCGATGATTGGTTTACCATATTTAGTTTCACCAATTTGAAAATAAGGTGTTTCGATACAGGTTTCAATAAAATTACCTGCTGCATACACATGAAATAAACGCGGCTTTTCACCTTTAATTTGACCCCCAATAATAATGCTCGCATTGAAATCAATACTGTGATTTTTGAAGTGTTCACCATCACGCTCAAAAGCTGCACGTAACTCTGCTCCTACAAGGCCTGCAGCTTCAAATAAGCTATCGATATTATGTAAGTGCTTACTATCTTCTTCGTTGTTTATAACACTAGCTCTTAGGCAATTCACCACTGATTGTGTAATCGCTAAATTACCTGCTGTAAGCAACACAATTACACGATTGTTTTTGATTTCAAACACGTGCATTTTAGGAGAAATAGCCACTTGGTCAACACCCGCATTGGTGCGGGTATCAGAAGCTAGTACTAAGCCTTGTTCAAGTAGCAAACCTACGCAATAAGTCATATGAGTTATTCAAAGTTCAAAAAAAGCATGTGCCGTGAATCATACCATTTTGAATCAGCGCTGACGAAAAAAACTATGCCTACTGTATATTGAGCGCTTACATAGAACCTGCTGCTTCAGTCAGTTTTGCCACGTTTTCTTGCGTGAAAAAACCGTCAAAACCTCCATAGCGCTGCACGTATTCAATAATCAGTGAAGAATGCTCAGAAGCATTTGAGAATATTTGCTTAAGGCCTTGTTCTTTGGAGCCAATCACGTCCAACAAAAATCCCTTGCCATTCTTGGAAATAGCATCCACCACGATATCAATATGTTCTCTGCCTTTTAACTCCCCATCTTTAACCGCAATTGCCATGTGATGCAAACGTGGTCCGTAATTACGCACAAAAGTTTCGGTAGGTGATGGTAAATGCTCTAAATGCTTAATAAAATAGGGCGTGTTGTTCGCAGTAAACACCTTAGCCGGGCTTTTCGATTCAGGAATCGGGTGTGCACTTTTAGTCACATTAGTTGATGAGTTTTGCTCTTTAATATTGTAAGCACCCCAAAAGTAGTAACTGGACCATGATAAGTATTCCAGTATCGCCACTTCACGATTTTGACTATAAACCCTAGTGGCAAGATGATCTATTGGCAACAACATTTCGCTAATACCCAGCTCACTCTGTAATGCCTTT
>JBQTJZ010000078.1:0-3195 GCA_052386615.1 Methylophilaceae bacterium | reverse complement strand
TCGCCATGACGATGACCACCCATACCATCCGCCAGCACTAATAGCAAAGCATCTTTGCTATAGGAATAAGCTAGCCTATCTTGGTTGTAGGGTCTCGGACCTTGCCGACTATTTTGATAAATAGTGAATTTCATGCAGATTTTATATTAACTTTTGTTGAGTGCAGCTTTAATTTTACTTGCCAAACTCGCCTTTTGAACTGCAACAGGCGTTATGTTATCCAATAGTGTTTTCTGTAAAGAAAACACACTTTGCGGCCTTTCCATATAATCTAATTTTAAACAATGGTCGATAATAGAGAGCAATCTCTCACTGTAAAGGCCTTTGCCAACTTTGACAGCAGGCGATAAAAAGTCTTTATTCACACGTTGGTTTGCTGCAATGGGGGCTGATCTAGCTAAGCAAGAGTACATGCTAGCACCCACACTGTAAATATCGCTCCATGGCCCCAATTTATGGCGCTCGAAATATTGCTCTGGCGGCGCAAAGCCAGGGGTATAGCTAGGGGATAACTTAGATTTTTCTTGCGTTAATGTTTGTCTGGCCGAGCCAAAATCCAGCAATACAGGTGAACCATCCAGTCGGATATAAATATTGGCAGGCTTAATGTCTAGATGGAGCAATTTTTGCGTGTGTACTTCGCGTAAGCCATTGAGTAATTCCCCAAATACACGGCGCACAAACTTCTCGCTTACTGGTACAGTTTGCGCAAGAATATAATCTTGTAGCGATTTGCCGCGCTCATATTGCATTACCATATAAACCGTGTTGTTTTCTCTAAAAAAATTAGTCACACGAACGATGTTTTTATGATCAATTTTAGCGAGCGCCAAGCCTTCTTCAAAAAAACATTTAAGTCCATGTTTGAAAGTGGCAGCATCATCATCTGAGTCTAGCATTACGGTTGCACCATCTTCACGTAACGCAAGCCCTGTTGGCATATACTCTTTTATCGCGACAATATTTTTGTTTAAATCTTGTGCCAGATACACAAAGCTAAATCCACCAGAGCTTAAGACTTGCGTAATAATATAGTCTTGCAGCATGTAGCCGATGGGCAGAGGCTGGTTTTTAGAGTTTGCCATGTAAGGGTTTGTGTTTAGTAAGCGCGACAAAATAATAGATTGTGGATATTCTCGCATAAAATCATATAGATTTGATACAATTATCATCAACCACTTTAAGAATAATCACATGATACTTAGCATGACTGGCTATGCGTCGTATGAACGCAACACTCTAAACGGTGTTTTGTTGGTGGAATTACGTTCGGTGAACCATCGCTATTTAGAATTGCAACTAAAATTAGATGATAATTGCCGCATGTTCGAAGCGTTAAGCCGCGAACTGTTAAACACTAAATTGGGCCGTGGTAAAATCGATTGTCGCATAAGTTTGGTGCAGGACGTGGCTGTAAGCAGCATTATCAAACTTAATCACACCATTCTTAGGCAAATTGCAGAATCTGCCAATGAAGCTGCGCAGTATTTTCCACATCCACAACCTGTCAATTTGCTCGATGTTTTGCGCATGCCAGGAGTTATTGCGAGTAATGCGCTAAACGGCGAATTATTGGAAGAAGATGTAAAAAATGTGCTGAATCATGCAATTGAAGATTTAATCGCTGCGCGGGCACGCGAAGGTGAAAAGTTAAAAGCTATGATATTGCAGCGTTTAACCGAGATTGAGAAGCTGACGGTAAAGGTTAAACCCATGTTGCCTGAACTCGCCAAAATCTATCAGGATAAATTGCTAACAAAACTCAACGACGCGCATCAAACCAATGACGACGAACGTATACGGCAAGAGATTGTGCTCTATGCACAACGAATTGACGTAGATGAAGAGTTGTCTCGCCTTAGTGCACATATCGATGAGGTGAAGCGTATTTTAAATGTGGCTGGTTTGGTGGGTAAACGCTTAGATTTTTTGATGCAAGAGATGAACCGCGAGGCGAATACCTTAGGCTCGAAATCGGTTGCCATCGAAACCACGCAAATTTCTATGGAACTTAAAGTGCTGATAGAGCAAATGCGCGAGCAGATACAAAACATAGAATAACCAGTATATTTTCAGTGCATTTTTATACTATCGTCCAACAGAAAGTGGGTAAGTGCACAGTTTTAGTGCAGTTAATTTTAAACCCTCAAATTTTAAATTATAACTAATTGATTTAATTAATCATTTAAAGTGGTATGTAGTTTGCTTTTTATCTTAGGTATTATAAGAAAGATTTAAAGCATGCCACTCACTAGTCAACAGTTTTTCGATGAAATGCAAGTCAATGCGTCGGATATACGCAATATTTATACAGCATATTACGAATGGCTTAAAACTGTTCCTAACGATCAGCTTCTTGCAAAACGTGCGGAGGCCGAAATTCTTTTTCGCAGAGTAGGTATCACCTTCAATGTCTATGGTGAGACAGAGGGTGCCGAGCGACTGATTCCTTTTGATGTGATTCCACGATTACTCTCGGCTAAGGAGTGGTCACATCTTTCGGTTGGGGCAATTCAGCGTGTAAAAGCACTGAATATGTTTTTGCATGATATTTATCATAAGCAGGAAATCATTAAAGCAGGTATTATCCCAGCGAGTATTTTAGCTAATAGCCAATATCGCCCTGAAATGTTCGGTGTTGATGTGCCAAATCAAATTTATGCACACATTGCTGGCATTGATTTGGTGCGTACGAGTGAATCACAATTTTATGTGCTGGAAGATAATTTACGTACCCCATCAGGGGTGTCTTATATGTTGGAAGACCGCAAAATGATGATGCGGCTTTTTCCTGAGCTATTCCGTCGCTATTCGATTGCGCCAGTGGATCATTACCCGCAGGTTCTATTAAAAAATCTCCGTGCGGTCGCACAAAATGGCGTACAAGATCCTACCGTGGTTTTGTTATCTCCCGGGGCTTACAACAGTGCTTATTTTGAGCATGCCTTTCTAGCGCAGCAAATGGGTATTGAACTGGTTGAAGGTCAAGATTTATTTGTACGCAATAATGCTGTATACATGCGCACTACACAAGGCCCACAAAGGGTCGATGTGATTTATCGACGGATTGATGATGATTACATCGACCCACTGGTGTTTAATGCAGACTCAATGTTGGGCGTGCCTGGTTTGCTATCAGTTTATCGCAATGGTGGTGTAACTTTAGCCAATGCTGTAGGTACTGGTGTTGCAGTC
>JBQTJZ010000077.1:0-3732 GCA_052386615.1 Methylophilaceae bacterium | reverse complement strand
TGCGGTTCATGCCCGCAAGTTGGAATTCGTATTCGAAATCAGACGCCGCGCGCAAACCGCGAATCACCATCTGTGCACCCTGCTCCTGCACAAACTGCATTAATAAACCACCAAACCCCACTACCTTGATGTTATCTGACTTAAATACGTTTTTTGCTAACGCCACGCGTTCTTCCAAACTAAATAGCGTATTTTTACTGGAGCTACCTGCCACCGCCACAATCACCTCATCAAACAAATAGGCAGCGCGATGCACAATATCTTCGTGACCCAAAGTAATCGGGTCAAACGTGCCGGGGTAAACTGCAATGCGATTTTTGCTCATATCAACTCCTCTAAACGGATTTTAGCAGATGATAATAAACACTGCCTGCTTTACCCTGTTTCACCACTTGCCATGCTTCGCTTGCCTTAATTTCAAACTCAGCTTCGGCGTATAAAACCCCATCATGGCTAAGATGCTTATTCAATAAAGGTAACAGCTTATCTAGCCATTGCTTTTGGTAGGGTGGATCACAAAAAATCAGCTCAAATTTTTGACTACTTTCGGCTAAAAACTGCAATGCATCCACATTTAGTATTTGGCAATTACTAGCGTTGAGCACTTGTCGATTTTGCAAGAGCGCCTGATAAGCAACGCCAGCAGTTTCTACCATGACCACGTTTTTAGCATTACGCGATAAGGATTCGAAGCCAAATGCGCCTGTGCCTGCAAACAAATCCAAGCAGGTTTTACCTGTTAAATCTTGCCCCAGCCAATTAAATACCGTTTGCCGCACACGATCTGGTGTAGGGCGCAGACCTTCAACATCGGGGAATTTAAGCAAACGACTGCGCCAAACCCCGGCATTAATTCTTACTTGATTGGCTTTACTTTTTTGCAAAATGTTACAGTGTCGCACTGCGAAACCATTATTATAGAGGCCGGCAAAGTATCCTCAACAATTTTGCTAGGCATGTTGAGCAAGGCTGTACTAACTAACCGCGCGTTCAAACATTACTGAGCACCAACCACTACCTGCAGCATCTTGCTAGTATCAATGCGGCGATTAAACGCTTCTTTGATTTGCTTAGCGGTAACCTTATTCACTTCTTTATTAAAATCATCCAAGTAGGTTAACGGTAATTTGTAAAACCCAATCACGTTTAGGTAATCCAGGATTTTAGCGTTGCTATCCAAGCGTAGCGGGAAGCCCCCGGTAATATTCGATTTTGCTGCTTTAAGCTCTTTCTCAGTAACACCATTTTGCATAAATTTTGTCAATGTTTCATTTACCACCTTAAGTGCATCGCCCGCCTGCTCTTTTTTGGTTTGTAATCCAAGTTGAAACGGCCCTAGTTCGGACATAGGCATAAAATAACTGTAAACACTATAAACCAGCCCACGCTTTTCGCGCACTTCTTCGGTTAAGCGCGATACAAAGCCCCCACCACCCAAAATGTAGTTGCCTACATACAGCGGGAAATAATCTGCATCACCCCGCTTAACCCCCGGGTAACCCAGTAAAATGTGGGCTTGTGAAGCAGGGTGATTGATATTTTGCACGTTGGCTACAGCAGGAAAGGTGACCGCTGGCAGCTTGCTTACCGCAGGGCTTTGCGGCAGACCAGTGGAAATTTTGTCGGTAATCGCGCGGGCCTCTGCTTCCGTCATATCACCAATCAAAGCGATTGTTGCGCTTTTTGCACTGTAATAATGTTGATAAAACGCTTGTAACTCTTCACGCTTCATCGCATTAATGGTATCAATCTCGCCACTTTCATCTAAGCTATAGGGATGCGCGCCATATAAAGCCTGCATAAATGCTTTGTTTGAAATACTTTCCGGTTGTGTTGCTGCTTCTTGCAAACTCGCTACAATACGTGTTTTCTCACGCGCTAACACAGCTTGCGGAAAATCGGGTTGATGTAGAATTTTATTGAACGTTTCTAATGCTTTTGCGCTTTCGCTGGTAAGCGTGCGTAGCTTAAAGCCGGCACGATCTAAGTCTAATTCCCCACCAAAGTTTGCGCCAATATCGGCAAATTGATTGGTAATTTCTTCCTCACTCATGCCGGCGGCACCAAGTGTCATTATGTAACGTGTCACACCGGCAACGCCAGAGGTTTGTTTGGTATCTCGTGCGCTGCCAGCAGGAAAGTTCACACTAATATCGATAATCGGCAAATCATGATTCTCGACAAAATACACATCACTCCCCGAACTGGTTTGCCAGTGATTGATTTTAACCGCCGCCTCAGCCACGTTCATGCACAAAAAACAAAAGACAAAAAATAAGTTTTTAAACCACATTCCCCATTACCTCTATAATGAATTCAAAGCGTTAAGCGAGACATAGCGCGACATAAGTTTTTAATGCACATGCGGTTTACCAGCTGGTTTCGCATTCGGGTCAATCGGCTGTGGATCAAGTGTTGCTACTGTCATATTTTCTCTCACTAAATATTTTTTAGCCACGGCTTGAATTTGCGCAGAAGTCACTGCTTTTAACTGCTGTGGATATTCCTTTAACAAACGCCAACTGTACCCCATGGTCTCCAGTTGACCAATTTGCATGCCTTGATAAAACATGGAGTCACGCTGATAAACATCGGCCGCAATCACCGCTGCTTTTACCCGATCCAACTCTTGTTGGGTAACACCATCTGTTTTGATTTTCTCGATTTCGGCAAGTAACGCAGTCTCTAACTCACCCACAGTTTTGCCCTCCGCAGGCGTTCCAACCAACTCGAACAAAGCCTCCCTGCCTCGAGAAGTGCTATCGTAACCAGCCCCCACATCCACAGCGAGCGAGGTTTCCCGTACCAGTTTTTGGTTTAATCGAGCCGAATCATTGCCGCTCAACACTCCTGCTAATACATCCAGCGCATAAGGTTCCCAAGCCGCCATTTCGGTTTTAGGGGCATCCTCAATAGTAGGTGTATGAAAGCCCATTACTAAATAAGGCAACTTACCAGATGCTTTTACCACAGCACGACGCTCTCCAGTTTGTTGAGGCTCTATCTGCGGTTTACGTGCTGGTAACTTGCGCGGCTTAATCTTGCCAAAATATTGTTTTGCCAGTTTGAGCACCTCTTGTGCTTTGACATCCCCCACCACCACTATCGTTGCATTATTTGGCGCATACCAGTTTTTGTACCATTCACGCGCATCGGCTGAGGTCATGTTTTCCAAATCGTTCATGTGACCCACTACAGATCTTCCATAGGGGTGCGCGCGAAATGCCATAGCTTGAAATTGCTCATTGACACGCGATTGTGGTTTATCATCGGTGCGCCAGCGACGCTCTTCCATTACCACCTTGATTTCTTTAGCGAATTCTTCATCCGTAATCACCAAATTTATCATACGGTCGGCTTCCAGTCTGAATGAAAGCGGTAAATTGGATTTTTCCAATTGCTGAAAATAACAAGTGTAATCGGTACCGGTAAAAGCATTTTCTTTGCCTCCAGCCGCCGCAATTAACCGCGAAAACTGCCCTGGTTTGATTGTCTTAGTTCCCTTAAACATCATGTGTTCCAACACATGCGCTACACCAGTTTTGCCATTTACTTCGTCTAAACTGCCTGCACGATACCACACTTGCGACACCACTACCGGCGAGCGATGATCTTCTTGCACAACCAATTTCAGGCCATTGCTAAGTTTGAATTCCTGAATTTCAGCTAGCACAGCAATTGGCATCAGGCTGACTAACAACAAAGCTAATTTAAATTTTTTATTAAGCACGG